>DAOVUK010000389.1 GCA_030632625.1 Gammaproteobacteria bacterium | reverse complement strand
TGATGGTAATGCGGATGGCCTGCGTTTACTGCAGTCTTATAAATTGTCCGATCATATTGTCAATGGCGGTCCGACTAATCTGCCGCTTTTCAAGTTTCCGGACTCGCGTTTTGCCACCACAGAAGCATTGTATCGCTTAAGTGGTGCTAAAAATGGAAATACAGGGACTGGTATGGAAAAAGGCCATGGCGGACTCAGTTGTGAAGGCTGTCATGGCAGCACTCATGCAATCTGGCCTAACATTAATCCTAATGCCAATGACAATAAAGCGGCCAACGATTTACAAGGTCATTCAGGTACGATTATTGAATGTTCAACCTGTCATGAGTATGCGGGTGATAAGAAGGGGTATGCGGATGAGCTTAATTTAGGTAATACTCTGCAAGGCCCTCATGGTATGCACCCTGTGGGTGATACCAAATTCTCAGATGGCGGTCATGAAGATATTGCGGAACAGAATCCTGATGCCTGTCGTGCCTGTCATGGACTGGGTGGCGGAGGATCAGTCTTATCCAGAGCTGCTATTGATAGAATATTACCGGGCAAGGAGGATAATACTACAGTTTCATTAAATAAAGGCGAAATGGTGACCTGTACGCTTTGTCATGAGAATAAACTATAGGAGCCTTAATTAAAGCTTTAAATAATTGCTTTAATTAAGGGCATGATCATCGTCTATTAACCTTAATTGACGTGATCTCTGCTTAAATATCGGCACCCTAATTTGCAATGAAAAAAATATGAAAAAAATGCTTGCATTGCTCAGGTAAACTTATTAATATACGCACCACTTGATGTTTAGTAACTGTTGCCACGTAAAGGATGCATCTAACAGAGGCATTTTAATAAGTGGAAGTCGCAATGACAGCACACTGACATTAATCGGGGTATAGCGCAGTCTGGTAGCGCGCTTGCTTTGGGAGCAAGATGTCGGGAGTTCGAATCTCTCTACCCCGACCAATTTTATTACTAAGTCATTTAATGATTGGTTTTTTTTGGTTGCATTAGTTTTAAATGATTTAGAAATAGACTCTGCGCCCGTAGCTCATCTGGATAGAGCATCGGCCTTCTAAGCCGAGGGTAGCAGGTTCGAGTCCTGCCGGGCGCACCATTTTGCCTTGTCGGGTTTATTGACAATCCAGTATCATTCTAAAGTATATTGTGGTGAGCGTAGCTCAGTTGGTAGAGCTCAGGATTGTGACTCCTGCGGTCGAGGGTTCGAACCCCTTCGTTCACCCCACTCTTTCCAAAGCAAAAAAAGTAGTAATAAATATAAATATTTCGCGGATGTGGTGAAATTGGTATACACGCTGGTTTTAGGTACCAGTGGCGCAAGTCGTGAGAGTTCGAGTCTCTCCATCCGCACCATTTATTCTATTTATAAACACTTAATTTTCCCCAAAAACGACTCTTTTCCTCCAGCTGACGACTCTTTCTCCTCCAGCTGACGACTCTTTATCGTTACCAAAAATAATGCCTTTTTCCAGCAAAACTATTTTTTATCCCTTTCTCTTTATCGATCTTTGCTCAAATTAGTCGTTTTTCCTGCCTTGTTTGATAAAAGTTTGCTAAAAGTTTGATAAAAAGTATTAATTATTCCCGGCAATATATTGTATAATGCGTGGTTTGACTATATATAACAGCTTAGCCATATTGTATAAAACTCATTACCAATGTGACAGTCGGTTTAATTAGCTATTGTGTCACATTGGTAATGAGTTTATTTGAATTAATTCGATTGTAACGAGGATAGAAAATGCAGGTTTCAGTAGAAACAAAAGAAGGTCTTGAAACAGAAATGGTTGTTGAGTTTCCAACAGCAGACATGAATGGTGAAGTTAATTCTCGTTTACAATCTTTAACAAAGACAGCAAAAATCAACGGATTTCGTCCAGGCAAAATTCCAATGTCTGTTATTAAGAAGCGTTACTCCGGACAAATTGAAGCAGAAGTTTTAAATGAAAAGCTGCAGCAGAGTTATTTTGAAGCAGTCAATCAGGAAAAATTAAAACCTGCCGGACAACCTAAAATCGATATGATTGAACATGACGACAAAGACACCTTTAAGTACAAAGCGGTCTTTGAAGTTTATCCTGATATAATACCCGCATCTTTAGATGGGCAGGCTTTTGAAAAGGCCAATGTCAGTATTGGTGAAGAAGATATTGACTCAACTGTGGAAAACATCCGTAAGCAAAACCAGACATTTACTGAGGTTGACCGTGGTGCTCAGGCTGAAGATCAGGTAGTGGTTGATTTTACCGGTACCATTGATGGAGAAGCATTTAAGGGCAATGATGGTAAACAAGTGCCTGTTACTCTTGGTCAGGGGCAAATGATCGATGGTTTTGAAGAGGGTATTAAGGGTGCTAAGGCCGGCGATGAACTCACTCTTGATCTTAAATTTCCTGAAGAATACCATTACACAGATGTGGCTGGTAAAGATGTTCAGTTTGCAATCACAGTTTCTGCGGTTAAAGAAGCCACACTGCCGGAATTAAATGATGAATTTTTCACTAAGTTTGGTATCACCGATGGCGGCAATGATGCCTTTCGTGCTGAAGTCAAAAAGAATATGCAGCTTGAATTAGATAAAGCGATTGCTGCAAAACTGAAGAATCAGGTGATGGATTCTATTTTGGAAATCAATGATGTTATCGTGCCTAAAGCATTGGTTGAAGAAGAAGCTAAGGTTATGGCACAGCAAATGCAGTCTCAGTATCAAATGGAAAGCCAGGGTGAAGCTCAACTGCAAACCAGTTTGTTTGAAGAACAGGCTAAACGCCGGGTATCTCTTGGTATGCTGCTGGCTGAATTAGCCAAAGTGAATGAAATCACTGCATCTCCCGAGTCAGTCAAAGAAAAAATCAATGAATTGGCTGCAACCTATGAAAATCCACAGGAAGTGATGGATTATTATATGTCTCAAAAAGACAAGCTGGCTGAAATAGAGTCATTTGTTCTGGAAGAAAAAGTGGTTGACTGGGCTTGTGCACAAGGTACTGTTGCAGAGAAGGACTTTAGTTTTACGGAGTTTATGAATCCTAAGCAGGAACAAGAAGCCTAAGTCTTTTGTAACTATTCAAACTTTAAGTCTAAAATCAAAAAAGGACTGTAACTTAATGATAAATAATGAAATCACAAGTGGTGCTGCACAAGTCGATGCTCTGGGTCTGGTACCGATGGTTATCGAGCAGACTGCCAGAGGGGAGCGTTCTTATGATATCTATTCACGATTATTAAAAGAGCGGGTGATTTTTTTGGTTGGTCAGGTCGAAGATCATATGGCCAATTTGATTGTTGCACAATTATTATTTCTTGAATCTGAAAATCCGGATAAAGATATTCACCTCTATATTAATTCTCCAGGTGGTTCTGTGACTGCCGGGATGTCTATTTATGACACCATGCAGTTTATTAAACCGGATGTGAGTACTATGTGCATTGGCCAGGCTGCCAGTATGGGTGCCTTACTTCTGACTGGTGGCGCTAAGGATAAACGCTACTGTCTGCCCAATTCACGTATGATGATTCATCAGCCGCTGGGTGGCTTTCAGGGACAGGCATCGGACATTGCCATTCATGCCAAAGAAATTCTTACTCTTAAAGATAAGCTTAATCAGATCATGGCTGATCATACCGGGCAAAGTCTGGATATCATTGCCCAGGATACCGACCGGGATAATTTTCTCAGTGCTGACCAGGCAGTTGACTACGGTCTGGTTGATAAGGTGATCAGTCAGCGGGAAATCAATGCTAAAGAAAAAAGCTAAAATTGTATCGATCTGATAAT
>DAOVUK010000035.1 GCA_030632625.1 Gammaproteobacteria bacterium | reverse complement strand
CTGATAGCCCTGTTCTTCTGCAATAAAAGACTTCAGATCAGGGAATCGATCGGGATACAGCGGGCGAAGTAGGGCAAGAGGACTGTCGATACCTAATTGGTCAGGTTTTGCTGTGAGTAATAAGATACCACGAATTTGTTGAGCCAGCTGTTCTACGAGTTGATATTCATGACTGCATTGTTCGGCTGTCCATTGTAGATGATGGGCTTCATCTACAACCAGTAAGTCCCATTCACCCTGCAGAGCCTGTTGATATTCGGCCTCATTGTTAGCCAGAAATTCCAGACTGCAGAGCACTAATTGTTCACTGAGAAAAGCATTGTTATTATAAACGTCGGTCTCATCAACAGCATCTGAGTTCTCAGCACTCTCAGTATTCATTGCCTGACAGCGTTGCTTATCAAAAATGCTGAACATCAGGTTAAAACGGCGCAGCATTTCCACCAGCCATTGATGCAGCAAACTTTCCGGTACAATGATTAAAACCCGTTGTGCCCGTTCATTGAGCAGCTGGTGATGGAGGATCAATCCTGCTTCAATGGTTTTACCCAAACCCACTTCATCAGCAAGTAAGACTCTTGGGGCATAACGGTTGGCGACTTCATGAGCGATATATAACTGGTGTGCAATTAAACTGGTTCGACAACCCGTTAAACCGGAAAGCTCTGAATGCATCTGCCGGTTGATATTTTTCAGTGTTTGATAGCGCAGATTAAACCAGCGGTCTTTGTCAATCTGGCCACTAAAGAGGCGCTCAGCAGGGCGATTAAGTTGAATAAAGTGATCCAGTTTATCTTCTTTCAGTGTCACTGTTTCTCCGACAGTGTTGACTCCGGTATAAGTCACTATTCCATCTGAATCAGAAACAGAGATGATTTTAATACTATCACCATCAATTAAATTGACATTTTCACCGGTATCATAAATTACTCGTGTCAGTGGTGCATTCTGTCGGGCATACGTTCGGGTTTCATCACTGGCCATAAACGAAATAGTAACCGTCCGGTAAGCTGTTTCAATAATCGTACCAAGACCGAGCTGTAATTCAGCATGACTGATCCAGCGTTGACCAGAAATAAATTCTTCCACAAAGAGCCTCTAAATTAGTGTGATTGACAGCGGGAGCTATTGTAACCTTTTAGGACAGCGGAAAAAAAGATTTGTGCTGTCTTGCTTTGCAGAAAAAAAAGGGGGGGTAAGAGAAGAGGAATAATGATTTATTTTTTCTTCTTAACCTGATGTTAATAAGCGGTTAAGAAGAAAAAAACAAAAGGCTGTTAATCGTTATAAACACGGATTAAATCTGGAATCTCTTTACTGGCTTTTTCCAGCTGGTCTTCCAGATCAATCGGATTGGGTACGCCGACTGATGGTACAGTCCAGCCTCCGGGCATAGTCCCTAAGTCATCAGGTGCTGCAATTAAATCATCCCACATGATTGCCATACCTTCTTTGGGATCATCGGGTTGGAACCAGTCCGTCGGGTTTTGCTCATTAAACGGGAATTCTTTACGACTCCAGAAGCTGTCAGGAGCGCCGAATGGCCAGGTTTCCCAGGGCGCTGAATCGCTGTTAAATGGTCCGCCGCCAAATTTTTTGAATGGACTACCGCCGCCGAAAGGGCCATCATTTGATGGGCCGCGACCATAAGGCCCCCGGTTGTACGGATTTTGGCCATAAGGTCCCTGATTTGGACCTCTATTATAAGGATTCTGACCATAAGGTCCCTGATTCGGACCTCTATTATAAGGATTCTGGTTATATGGGCCGGGCGCACCATAAGGAGGCGGTGCCCCCGGGCCTGATCTCACTGGTCCTGAAGCAAAAGGTCCTGGAGCATAAGGCCCAGGCGCAGCATAATTAGGCCGTGCATTTGCAGGCATCGGTCTTTGCGCAGGTTTGGGCCATTGATACCACTGTGCTGGTCTGGGTGGTTGCGCATTGGCAGCAGGTCTGCTAACTTGTGTTGCAACAGGCGCCGGCTTCTGCAGCTGAATTTCCTGTATGGCATTAGCGGGTGGAAAACGATATTGCTGTTCATTGAAAGTATCTTGCTGAGTATTGATGACAGGTTGAGCGTTGACGCCACTTTGCTCAGCGTTGACGACACTTTGTTGAGCGTTGACGACTCCCCCCAGAGTAGCACCAGTGATCACAAGAGAAGTAATGGTGATCATAATTGTCTTTTTGTTTTGAGAGAGCATTTGGGTTCTCCTTACATCTGCTCATTTATAATAGTCCACACAGTATAGACTTTATTTAAAAAACCGTCCATCATTATTTGCTAATATAGTGAAGTATGGGGAACATACCTGGCAATGTAAGTGTTTATTTAGTACCTTAGGCATCTATTTCTATGCTTTTCAGAAATAGATCCTATAAAGGTACTTATCCTGTGTAGTACCTTAGGCATCTATGAATTTAGAAGCCTTTGGCCAAATTTAAATTAAAGAGGTTTTTGTGTTTTTTGACTTTTTAAAAACTCCGCCTGTTCTTGATGAAGAATCAGTTCAATGGCAGTTTGAACTCTATGAATGGGCTCTGCGCAACTTTGACGCCGATATTTTTTTTAATCAGTCAATTCTGGTTGAGCCCTCGAATAAATTTTTCCCCGGTCATGCTGATAATATTGAAGAAATGGCACAATTAATCTTTGATAAAGTCAGAGAATATGCTGCCCTGAAACATTGGCCCTGTCGCCTTACTACGGATCAGAGCTGTACCACCCAGTCTCCTCGAATTGCTATTTCGGGTGCGGTGCGTGATATGAAGGGCGCTGAATCGGAATTTGTGGTCTATGAAGATCGTTTGTCGATTGTTTATGATCCCCGTCAGGTAAGAAACCCTGAAGCCATTATTGCCTCTTTTGCCCATACCCTGGCTCATTATCTTGGCTCCATGGCTAAAGATATGCCGCCGGGAGGAGAAGATAACTGGCCTCATGTCACAGAAATCCTGTCTGTATTTATGGGCTTTGGACTGATGTTTGCTAATAGTGCTTTTGTTTATCGCAATGTCACCTGCGGCAGCTGTCAGCCGACAACCGTTAATCGTACAGCCTATCTGTCTCAGTATGATATTACCTATGCATTAGCCATTTTTTGTGTGCTCAAAGATATTCCAGCAAGAGATGCTGCAAAAAATATAAAGAAAACACTGCGTTCCTATTTCAAAAAAGCCTATAAAGATGTAAAAACACGGCAACCGGCGCTTGGTAAATTAAGGGCTTTAAGACAGGATAATAGGCTTGCTCAGTAGACTGTTTATAGACGGGTATTGTTAGGCAGCAGGTTTTTATAGCCGTAATTCATTTTTCTCATTTTATTTCTTTTGGCTAAAATGAATTGACGGTATTGCCTCACAACATAGTTTTCACGATTACCGTTAAGCGCCATGATGCGGTCGATTTCAAGCTCTAATTGTATGATTTCCTGCAGAAGGCGATCTGATTCCTGCTCAGTGCTATCCATGTCTCACCAGTGAATGTAATTATTTATGGTTCATACCAGTCTACGAGTATAATAATTTGCCCGGCATATAACTGTAGGAATTTTCTTAAACTTTTGTAGGAATTTTAAATTTTGTTTTCTCTTTCGTTCGCTGTTAAACAAATTTAGTCAAAAGTGCACTTTAAGCTGTTAATCTAGTGCGTTATAATGACGGGCTTTTTTATTAATTTTAATTTAACTGGTTCACAATAATGCCTGTAGTTACTCTGCCTGATGGTTCTTCCCGACAATTTGACTCTGCTGTTTCAATTTATGATGTAGCCGCTGATATCGGCCCCGGTCTGGCAAAAGCGGCTTTAGCCGGAAAAATAGACGGTCATCTGCTCGACACGTCCTATATTATTGATCAGGATGTTCAGTTAGCAATCATTACCGAGCGTGACAATGAGGGACTGGAAGTGATACGTCATTCCACTGCCCATCTGTTGGCACAGGCAGTGAAAACTTTGTTTCCTAAAGCTCAGGTGACTATTGGTCCCGTCATTGAAGATGGTTTCTTTTATGATTTTGCTTATGAAGAAAGTTTTACCCCGGAAGATCTGATCGCCATTGAGAAAAAAATGGCTGAACTGGCAAAAGCAAACCATACAATAAGCCGTTCTGTAAAATCCCGTGATGAGGCGGTGCAGTTTTTCCGTGACATGGGTGAAGAATACAAAGCTGAAATCATCGAGAGCATTCCTGCCAATGAAGACTTATCTCTTTATCAGCAGGGTGATTTCATTGACCTTTGCCGGGGCCCGCATGTGCCTTCTACGGGCAAAATTAAAGCCTTTAAATTAATGAAGCTGGCAGGTGCCTACTGGCGTGGTGATTCTAATAATGAAATGCTGCAGCGAATTTATGGAACAGCCTGGAGCAATAAAAAAGAGTTAAAAGCCTATTTACATCGTCTGGAAGAAGCAGAAAAACGTGATCATCGTAAATTGGGTAAAAAACTTGATCTGTTTCATATGCAGGAAGAAGCCCCGGGTATGGTTTTCTGGCATGATAAAGGCTGGATTATTTATCAGGAAGTTGAGCAATATATTAGAAACGTGTTAAAAAAGCACAATTACCAGGAAGTGCGTACGCCTCAGGTGGTGGATCGCAGCCTTTGGGAAAAATCAGGTCACTGGGACAAGTTCGGCGACATGATGTTTACCACATCATCAGAAAATCGTGACTATGCAATTAAACCGATGAATTGTCCCTGTCATATTCAGATTTTTAATACCGGACTAAAATCCTATCGCGATCTGCCGTTGCGTATGGCTGAATTCGGTTCCTGTCACCGTAATGAACCATCAGGTACATTACATGGTTTAATGCGGGTGAGAAATTTTGTTCAGGATGATGCGCATATCTTCTGTACAGAAGATCAGATTCAGAGTGAAATATCGGCATTCATTGATATGCTGTTCGATGTTTATAAGGATTTCGGCTTTACTGAAGTGCTGGTCAAACTCTCCACTCGACCGGAACAGCGGGTTGGTTCAGATGAAGTCTGGGATAAGGCAGAAGCAGCTCTGGAAGCTTCATTAAACAGCAAGGAACTGGACTGGGAACTGCAGCCGGGTGAAGGTGCTTTTTACGGACCAAAAATTGAATTTTCACTGAAAGACTGTCTGGGTCGGGTGTGGCAATGTGGTACGGCACAGGTTGATTTTTCAATGCCTGGTCGTCTGGATGCACATTTCATTGATGAACAGGGTGAAAAAACAGTGCCGGTGATGATTCACCGGGCAGTCTTAGGATCCCTGGAACGTTTTATTGGTATTTTGATAGAAGAGTATGCTGGTAAAATGCCTTTATGGTTATCTCCTGTACAGGCCGTTGTTATGGGGATCACTGATAAACAGGCTGATTATGTCAGTGATTTTGTGCAGACATTAAATGATGCGGGTTTACGTGCTAATTCTGATTTGAGAAATGAAAAAATCGGTTTTAAGATCCGTGAACATACCCTGGCACGTGTGCCTTATATTCTGGTGGCCGGTGACAGAGAAATTGAAAGCAATGTGATTTCGGTACGTACCATGGATGGCAAAGAGCTGGGCACGATGAGCAGTGATGAGCTGATTGCCAAAATGTCCGAAGAAATAAAACAATATGGACTTTAATTAATGTCCATCAGTAAATAGACAATTGAATTCATCCCTGCAACTGTTATATTTATAACGTATTGCTGGGAATACACTTTTATTCGCTGTTTATTAAAGAATGTATGGCTTTTCATAAAAAAGTTTAATAGAATACTGCGTTCAGTAATTTGTACACGTATGTATAAAAATATTGCATAAGTAAGTTGTATAAATAAAATGTCACGAAAGTAAAATGGCCAATTTTTAGGAGATAAAGCCCATCGCAATCCCAAGAAGACAGTTTGATAAATCAAAATCAAACAAAACCCGTATAAATGACGATATTATAGCCAAAGAACTTCGAGTTATTGGTGCCGATGGGGAACAGGCTGGGATTATGAGCCTTGCGGAAGCCAAAAAACTGGCCAGTGACAGTAATATGGATCTTGTGGAGATTGCGCCGACAGCGAACCCTCCGGTTTGTCGGGTCATGGATCACGGCAAATTTATTTTTGAGCAGAAAAAGAAAAAGGCTCAGGAAAAGAAAAAACAAAAACAAACTCAGGTCAAAGAAGTTAAATTCAGACCCGGTACTGAAGAGGGCGATTATCAGGTCAAATTACGCAACCTGACTCGCTTTCTTGAAAATGGTGACAAAACCAAAGTGACAATAAGATTTCGTGGTCGAGAAATGGCTCATCGTGAGCTGGGTCTGGACGTACTGAATCGAGTTGCTAAAGATCTTGAAGAGTTGGCTAACGTTGAACAACGTGCCAAACTGGAAGGTCGTCAAATGACAATGGTTCTGGCACCAAAAAGCAAAAAGTAACAACCACTCACGAGAGACCTGCCTCAGGTTTTCTTTTGCAAAGACTTAACTTAAATAAGTCAAAGCGGTGAGTCAAAGTGTTGTTTTTTTACTTACAATGCTGACCAGAAAATTATTCAGGTCAACAATTCAATGCGTAGCTATTTTAGAGGTTTATTATGCCAAAAATGAAATCCAAACGCGGCGCTTCCAAGCGTTTTCGTGTCACCGGTTCCGGCCGTATTAAACGTGGTAATGCTAACCGCAGCCACATCCTGACCAAAATGACCACCAAGCGTAAGCGTCATTTACGTAGCCCTGATTCAGTTGATGCATCAGATGCCCCAGCAATCAAACGTATGTTACGTTTAGTCTAAACAGAGGGAGCATATAACATGGCAAGAGTAAAACGTGGTGTTCAGGCACATGCTAAACACAAGAAAATTATCAAGCTGGCGAAAGGTTATTCCGGACGTCGTAAAAATGTATACCGTGTTGCCGTTCAGGCAGTTACTAAAGCGGGTCAATACCAATATCGTGACCGTCGTCAACGCAAACGTCAATTCCGTCAATTATGGATTGCACGTATCAATGCGGGCGCACGTGAGAACGGTTTGAGTTATAGCCGTATGATCAACGGCCTGAAGAAAGCCAATATTGAAATCGATCGTAAAGTGCTTTCTGATATGGCAATTGCTGACAAAGGTGCATTTGCAATGATTGCTGAACAAGCAAAAGCAGCACTTTCTGCATAACCTGCTTTTTAGAGCTGTAAGGCTCTTATGAGTAACTCTTAGTTACAAGAAGTTGTTACAAGAAGTATGGGGGGAAGGCGAAAGTCTTTCCCCTTTTCTTTTTTGTGTAAGAATTTAGTTAATCGTTAGTTAAAAAAGAGGTCACATGGTGGAAAACCTGGACAAGCTGGTTGAAGAAGCACAACAGGCTATTGATGCTGCAGATAAAATTGATTTTCTGGATCAGATCCGTGTTCAATATCTGGGTAAAAAAGGTGAAATAACCGCCCTGATGAAAGGTTTGGGACAATTATCAGCTGAAGAGCGTCCTAAAGCAGGCCAGGTGATTAATAAGGCCAAGCAAGCTGTTCAGCAATTAATTTCCGACAAAAAAACAATTCTGCAGGAATTGGTACTGACAGAGCAATTGCGTTCAGAAACGATTGATGTCACTTTACCCGGTCGTGGTGAGCACATTGGCGGCTTACATCCGATCAGTCGTACCTTGCAGCGCATTGAGTCGTTATTTGCTGAAATGGGCTTTGAAGTTAAAACTGGCCCTGAAATTGAAGATGATTATCATAACTTTGAAGCACTCAATATTCCCGAGTCTCATCCTGCTCGAGCCATGCATGACACCTTTTATTTTGATCCGCATACGGTATTGAGAACCCATACATCACCAGTGCAAATTCGTACCATGGAAAACCAGAGTCCACCTCTGCGTGTGATTGCCCCCGGCCGGGTTTATCGCTGTGATTCTGATGTGACTCATACACCCATGTTTCATCAGGTAGAAGGCCTTATGGTCGATGAAGAAGTCAGTTTTACTGATTTAAAGGGCATTCTTGATGATTTTCTAAAACAGTTTTTTGAAAAAGACCTTAAAATTCGTTTCAGACCATCCTATTTTCCATTTACAGAGCCCTCAGCAGAAGCTGATATTGAGTGTGTGATGTGTGGTGGTAAAGGCTGCCGTGTCTGCAGTCATACCGGATGGTTAGAAGTTCTGGGTTGCGGTATGGTTCACCCGGAAGTATTTCGACATGCCGGGATTGATAGTGAAAAATATCGGGGCTTTGCTTTTGGTATGGGAGTCGAGCGTCTGAGTATGTTGCGCTACGGGGTGAATGACCTGCGTCTTTTCTTTGAAAATGACTTACGTTTTTTACGTCAATTTGCCTAATTTACTTAACGTCCCCCTTCTTCAGAAGGGGGACTGAGGGGGTTGCAAATGTGTTGACCCTCTGAAACAGCCCAATTTATACAGTAAAAGAAGTCCAGGAAAATATATATGAAATTTAGTGAACAATGGCTGAGAGAATGGGTCAATCCAGATTTAAGTACCACTGTACTGGGGCACCAGCTCACTATGACTGGTCTGGAAGTTGATGCCATTGAGCCCGTTGCTCCCGCCCATAGCGGTGTTGTTATTGGTAAAATATTAAGCGCTGAAAAACATCCTGATGCCGATAAGCTTCAGGTTTGTCAGGTTGACGTTGGCGAACTTTCAGCAGAGCCTCTGCAAATTGTTTGTGGTGCTGCAAATGCACGTAAAGATCTCATCGTCGCCTGTGCAATGGTCAAAGCGGTATTACCAGGCAATTTTAAAATTAAAAAATCCAAACTGCGTGGCGTGGTTTCTATGGGCATGCTCTGCTCAGAAAAAGAACTGGGTTTGGCTGACAGCGCTGAAGGAATCATGGAATTACCAGTCGATGCACCCGTCGGCACGACGATCAATGATTATCTGCAGCTTGATGATGTCAGTATAGAGCTGGGTGTTACACCCAACCGCGGCGATTGTTTTTCAATTGCCGGTATTGCCCGTGAAACAGGCGTTATGACACGCAGTAATGTCACTCCGGTTGAAATTACTGAACAGTCTGTCACGATTGATGACACCATGATCATTAATATTGAAGCTGAAGAAGCCTGTCCCCGTTATGCCGGGCGAATTATCAAAAATATTAACAGCAAAGCAAAAACACCGCTATGGATGCAGGAAAAACTGCGCCGTTGCGGTCATCGTTCTATCAGCCCTCTGGTTGATATTACCAACTTTGTTATGATCGAGCTGGGTCAGCCGATGCATGCTTTTGATCTGAATAAAATTCAGGGACAAATTAATGTCCGCATGGCATCCCAGGATGAAAAATTAACCTTACTGGACGGCCAGGAAATTTCTTTGAATGCCGATAATCTGCTTATTGCTGATGACAGTCAGCCTCTGGCATTAGCCGGTATTATGGGGGGTGAGAGTTCAGCCGTCAGTGATGATACTCAGCATATTCTGTTAGAAAGTGCCTTTTTTAATCCGGAAAAAATTATCGGTAAGGCCAGGGTTCACGGCCTGCATACTGATTCCTCCCATCGTTTTGAACGTGGCGTCTCTCCGCAGCTGCAGGTGCAGGCGATTGAGCGTGCCACTGAGCTGATTCTGGAAATTACCGGCGGTGAAATTGGACCCGTTGCTGAAAAATGTTGTGCTGAGTATATCCCGCAGGCAAAGTCCGTCATCCTGAAAAAAGATAAAATCACTAAAGTACTGGGCATTGAAATAGATGACGAAATTGTGAAGGATGTCCTGAGCCGTTTAGAAATGGATGTGCTAGACTGTAATGACAGCTGGCAGGTGACAGCACCTGCATTTCGTTTTGATATAGAGTATGATGTTGATTTAGTTGAGGAAATAGGGCGTATTTATGGTTATGACAAGCTCCCGTTTACCCTGCCTCATGGCTCGATTGAAATGTCGGCTTGTCCCGAAGATCAGATCAGTGAGTTAAAAGTAAAAGAACTCATGGTAAACTTAGGTTATCAGGAAGCGATCTGTTATAGTTTTGTTGAACCTAAAGCACAGAATTTAATAACCCCGGACAATCCTGGAATTAAGCTGTCCAATCCGATATCAGAAGATTTATCGGTGATGCGGACCAGTCTGTGGACGGGGCTGATTGGTGCGCTGGTATACAACCAGAATCGTCAGCAAAATCGTATTCGATTGTTTGAAGTGGGCTCACGCTTTGTTCCTGGCGGCTCTGCTCAAAACAACGCTAAGCAAGCTGATTTTGTTGAGGGAAATAAAGAGTTATTACAGGAAGTGATGATTGCTGGCATTATTAATGGCAGTGCTTTTCCTGAACAATGGGGTGAAAAAGTACGAGCTGTTGACTTTTATGATTTAAAAGCGGATGTTGAGGCTCTTTTAAGTCTGGGCGGTGATTTATCAGCTTATCATTTTGCTGCAGAACAAAATCCAGCTCTGCATCCAGGGCAATCGGCTCGAATTTATAAGGATAATCATCCAGTTGGCTGGATGGGTACCTTACATCCCAGTGTCGCAAAAGCCATGGATGTAAAAAGCACAAGTATACTTTTTGAACTGGAATTTGACGAAATTTCAGCCGCTAAAGTGCCGAATTTTAAAAATTTATCAAAATTCCCTGCAATTCGAAGAGATATTGCTATTATTGTAGATGACGAAACAGAATCATCTGCTATAATTAACTGTATTCGTCAGACAGCAGAGAATACACTTGCTCAGGCTCAATCTTCTGAAGAAATGAGTGAGAGCAATGTCTGTGTTGAACTGTTTGATGTATATATTGGAGAGGGTGTTGCTGCCGGTAAAAAGAGTCTGGCAGTCAGCCTGAGCTTACAAGAGCAATCCCGAACATTGAAAGATGACGAAATTGATACGCTTATTCAGGCAGTATTGAGCAGCTTAGAGCAACAACATGGAGCTAAACTGAGAGGTTAACTTCCGGCACTCATATATACAAGATGTTATAAAAGACGAGATAAAAGATGGCGCTGACAAAAGCCGATATGGCAGAAAGATTATTTGATGAATTAGGTCTCAACAAACGTGAAGCAAAAGAGTTTGTTGAAGCTTTTTATGAAGAGCTGAGAATTGCTCTTGAAACAGGCGGCCAGATAAAATTATCTGGATTTGGAAATTTTGATATCAGGGATAAGAGCGAGCGTCCTGGTCGCAATCCAAAAACAGGGGAAGAGATCCCAATCTCAGCCCGCAGAGTAGTTACTTTTAAACCAGGACAAAAACTAAAGGCTCGGGTAGAAGCATATGCTGGAAGCGTCGAATAATAATGAACTTCCCGTTATACCGGGAAAACGCTATTTTACCATTGGAGAAGTCAGTGATTTATGTGATGTAAAACCTCATGTACTTCGTTATTGGGAACAGGAATTTCCCAAACTTAAACCGGTCAAACGCCGTGGCAACAGACGATATTACCAGCGTCAGGATGTCATTATGATCCGTCAGATCCGCAGCCTGTTATATGAACATGGTTATACGATTGGCGGCGCTCGTCAGAAACTTGATGGTGATGAATCAAAAGAGGATGTGACTCGCAGTCACCAGATTATTTCTCAGCTAAGAACTGAATTAGAAGAAGTCCTGAATATCTTAAAAGCCTAGTATTTCTTCTTCTATAGAAGAGGCTGATATAAAAAAACCGACTTATAGTCGGTTTTTTTATACCCTGTAGAGACGTTGCATGCAACGTCTCTTCTATAAAAATTGCATGCAATATCTCTTCTACGATAAAAATCACATGCAGCGTCTCTACCAAGAATAAGCAAGAAATTATCGATAGAGTTGAGTCAAGGTAAATGATTAGCAAAAAAGACATTGAACAACTTTTTGAGAAAATGCGTAAAGCGGGCTGGAATATGGAGCAGGCACTTGCCTGGGGGTATTTTTTCAAACACGAAAGTATTGAACCCCTGAAAGAACTGGCTGATGAACTGCAGCGCCAGGGTTTTGCAGTGATTGATATCAATCAATCTTATCCTGATGAAATGTACTGGCTGCAGCTGGAAAAAATTGAACAGCATAGCGTTGATAGTCTGGATCAGAGAAACCAGCAATTTTATCAATTGGCACAGCAGAAAGATATCCACGCCTATGACGGCATGGATGTCTCACCTATTGAACCATTTGACTTTTAGGCGGACTCTTTTCTAAAGGCTAATGACAACCGCAACCGCCTTTGCCGCCTGCATCGCCATGACCACCACCACCACAGCCGCCGTGTTCACCTGTATCGTCATGACCACCACAGCCGCCGCCGTGTTCACCTGCATCGTCATGACCGCCACCGCAACAGCCGCCTTCTTCGTGATGATGGTGCTGGTTTTCAGCCGCAATTCCCATGTTTAATTCTTCCTCACTTGGGTCACGGATGTCCTTAATCGTGACAGAAAAACTCACATCCTGGCCTGCCATCGGGTGATTGTGATCCATAACAACGGTATCGTCATGAATTTCTTTTACCACCACCATTACCGGCTCACCATTTTCACCCTGACCTTGTAATACCAGACCTTCATGCAGCTCCAGATGAGCCAGATGTTCCTTAGGCACGGTTTGAATGGCTTCAGGATTATGATCGCCATAAGCTTCTGCAGCAGGGATCTCTAAATCAGAAGAATCACCAATCTTCATCTCAATAATACGAGTTTCTAAACCCGGCATCATTTGTCCACGACCATACATGAAAAAAAGAGGTTCAGCACTTTCCATATTATTATCGATAATTTCATTGTCAATCGATGCACTGTATTGAATTGCAACAATCTGATCTTGTTTAATTGCCATTGGGACTCACTACCTTAAAATTAAAAACTATTTATAAACCATTTTTTCAAATGGTGCAATTATTGTTTGAAATTTCTGCTGTATTATTATCAGATTGCAAAAAATGTTGCGAAATACAGGAAATAAATACCTCTTGATATAGGATTTATCTGCGTTTATAATGTGCGCCTCAAACAGGATATCTGATTCCAGACATTCTTCTTGAATTCGGGGCATAGCGCAGCATGGTAGCGCACCAGCATGGGGTGCTGGGGGTCGAAAGTTCGAATCTTTCTGTCCCGACCAACTACAGCAAGGGTCTCATGGATTTGAGGCTCATTGCAAAATCTAAAATATCTACTCAGAGTAAAATCTGGGGTAAAAAAGTCTCGAAGTACCTCCCAGTTTTTCAGCTCCCAAGTATCTTCTTTCTCTGCTATAACATCAGAGTATTTTCCAATACTGAAATGAGTCTGAACGAGTTGTTATTGGGTGCGGCTCTTTTGAACCGACACTATTCTTCTGAATGCTGTTCAAGCCATATTCCT
>DAOVUK010000264.1 GCA_030632625.1 Gammaproteobacteria bacterium | reverse complement strand
TTATCGGTAGTGCTAAAACGGATCGATTCTGGATGTCGAACGTTTTCGGCAAGTAGCCTGAATAATGGCTTGAGTATTTTATGTAATTCTGATTTCACTATTGATCTGTTGATTTTAGGAATCAACACACAATCAATGGATGAGGTGTATCAACTTGAAGAGTTGACAAGCTCTAACAGCAACCTGGCTATTGTTGTAATTTCGGCAGTCATCGATTCCAGGCAATCCAAAATGTTACTGGAAATGGGAGTCAGGGGTGTGGTTCCCAAGTTTTATTCCACCGATAAAATGATTCTTGCATTTAGAGAGTGCTGTAGTGGTCGAGTGCATGTTCCACCTGAGGCTAAATCTGCTATCAATCGACTTGATACTTTAGATTCTAACCGAAGCATAATTACCAGCCGATTGCATCTCACTAAACGTCAGCTTCAAGTTTTAGAGTTGATGGAAGATAGAATGTCTAATGGAGAAATTGCAGAGAAATTATCTGTCAGCCTGGCGACCGTAAAAACTCACATTAACAAGTTATACAGTGCGCTCGGCGTCTGTGGACGAAGGCAGTGTATTCAACGTTCGTATGATCTGGGCGTTTTATATAGATCCTGAACTGGTTTCGGGAAAGCAAACAGGAATAAATATAATACAACTATTAATTCTTGACAACGTATGACAGCAATAAAACGTTCACCGAAAATAAATAGAGAAAAAAACTCCAGTAATTTTAAAAAACCAACCTTTTAGGTTGATATATACCGCGTTAAAAAATGTCATACTTAAAAAACTTAGGACTATATTTGAATGTAGACTGCTAATTTACCTTTCATATAAAAGGTTTTAACAGGCATTATGTTTTAACCAATAAAAATAATAATATGTTGGATCTGGCATTGAAATCTATAACTAATCAGCTCAATCGATACATGCATCAGCATTTCGATCTGGATGAAGATGCGGTTATGTTGACTTCTCCTTTTGATGCAGAAGGCAGCGCATCTACACAAGTGAATAATAAGCTTGTCGTTTTCCTGGCTAATATCAATAAAGATACGACGTTCAATAATTTACCCGCTTCAGGGCACGCAACTACTACGTCTTTTACCTCACCCGCGCCATTATCGCTGAATCTATACATTATAGTAGCAGCAAGTTTTGATGTGGCCAGGTATCAGGAGTCATTAAAATATTTATCCTCTGCCATGAGTTGTTTTCAGCAACAGCCAATCATCGACAGGCATAGTTCTCCTGAGCTTGCAGACAGTATAGAAAGATTAATTCTTGATATCGAAAATGTTGATATCAATGATCTTAGTAATTTGTGGGGAATACTGGGAGGGCAATATATTCCTTCAATTCTTTACCGGGTTAGAATGGTTGTATTTACCAGCGATGCAATAGATTCGCGTGTGATTCCAGTAAACAGTTCTGCAACAACAACGACTGGAATTTAGCACAATGTCTAAATATTCCGAACTTTTTTCGATCCAGTACCGACATGAGTATTATACAAAAGCCGGTCATTTAAATATGAGTTGTATGCCTTCAAAAGCGACGCATCGTTTGCTCTACAATATGGGCGTCATTTTACGGACTAATGATGGTGGATGCAGTCTGTATTTTGATGAAGAACTCTATGCTGGCAGTAAAAATTTATATTCCTTATTTCCAGATGAAGATATAACTTTTTTTCTATTTCCACAGGATGGGCAGAGTTTTTATAACTATACCCGGAATATAAAAACGGATGATGAAGGTGTACTGGTTTTCTCTGCAGACACAGCAAAAAAGAGTAAAGCAGGCATTGTTGATCTTGGCTTCGGACAATACGAGAAATATTTTCCTGCCGAAAAAGAAGATAAGCCAGGTGGCCTCAAGCAAACTAATGAATCAACATCGTTAAATGCTGATGAAATTTATGAATTGAGAACAAGAGCCAATGGTTTGGTTCCGGTAGTTTTTAAAATCAGTACAACTCAGCTTTTAAAGTATTCAAAATCAAATCAGTATCAAATTAATTTCAATAGTTTAGATACCTATTATAAATATTATCTGTGTAATGATTTAAATGGTGAAAAGCTGGAATTAATTGATGTTAATAAAACAATAAAATTTGTTCGTGCCAAGCAGGAGCAACTTAATAATGGAAAACTGGCAGAGGTATTCCTGTCCACCGATCCTGTGAAGTCGTTTTATAAAACGCAGCAACATTTTCAGCTTATGGATGGTAGCTCTGGATCACCAAGAATTATCATGGACTACATGCCTTTGCCGGCACCCGGTAAGTTCTACAAAGACCAGATCAATGGCAATAATGTCATTGTGTCTGAAATATTTATAAATTAAACCCTGACAGGAAGATGTTATGGCAACAATGAAAACCCCCGGTGTTTATATCGTTGAAAAAAGTGCGTTTCCAAACTCAGTAGTTGAGGTGGCAACGGCTGTCCCTGCATTTATTGGGCATACTCAAACAGCTGTGAATGGCAGTAAATCCCTGTCAATGTCACCCTGGCGGATTTCGTCTATGGCTGAATATCACAAATATTATGGTATGGAACCTGAGCCGAAATTTTTAATTCGTGAAGTAAAAGCTGATGAGGGCGAGGTAGCTGATATCAATTTGAATGGAGACGAAAAATTCCTGGACCGGTCCGGCCAGAAATATATTCTGTATGCCAGCATACGATTATTTTTCCAGAATGGAGGAGGGCCGTGTTATATCGTTTCGGTCGGAGACTATCAGACTGATCTGAACCCTGATGCCTTAATTGCAGGTATTGATACACTGCAAAAAGAACAGGAGCCGACCATGGTCGTTATCCCTGAAGCGGTATCCTTAGCTGATATTGACCAATGCACAAAAGTCCAGCAGGCATCTTTACAACATTGCGGCGGCAAGATGCGCAGCCGGGTTTCGATTCTGGATATTTATAAAGGCTTTCAAGACCGACAACATGAAAGTGGAGACTGCATTGCCAATTTTAGAAATAAACTCGGCATTAACTTTCTTGACTTTGCAACGGCTTATTATCCCTGGCTAAATGCATCCATTATCCAGGACTCAGATTTAAATTTTGATGTCATAGAAAATAAAGATGAGCTTAAAAATTTACTCTTTACAGAGCTTAAAGTGGATGAAGACTCTGATGATGAGAGCATCTTAGCTCAACGTGCAGCCTTTAAAGAAGAACTTGAAAAAATTGCAGATAAAGGCGATGAACCTTTAACTGCTGATCAGGAAGCTAATAGGATTTTATTGAATAAAACCTTAGCCGCAATCAGCCCGCTATATGTGGAAATCATCAAGTCAATTCGTCTTAAGCTTAACGAGCTGCCACCGTCTGCCGCCATGGCAGGGGTTTACACCATGGTCGATAATTCACGCGGTGTCTGGAAGGCTCCCGCGAATGTCAGTCTGGCTGCAGTAACCTCACCTACCGTTAATATTACCCATGATGAACAGGAAGACCTAAACGTAACCAGCCAGGGAAAATCAATCAATGCGATACGCAGTTTTATTGGTGAAGGCACTCTGGTCTGGGGAGCCAGGACGCTCGACGGCAACAGTCTGGACTGGCGATACATCAGCGTTAGACGCACCATGATCATGCTGGAAGAGTCAATTCGACTCAGCACAAAAGCTTATGTTTTTGATGCGAATACGGCTCAAACCTGGGTAACCATTAAAAGCATGATCCGAAACTTCCTGACGGGTATATGGAAACGTGGTGGCCTGGCCGGTTCCAGCCCGGATGATGCCTTCAGTGTGCATGTTGGCCTGGGTGAAACCATGACACCGGAAGATATTCTTGAAGGCATATTACGGGTATCTGTTTTTGTTGCAGTGACCAGGCCCGCTGAATTTATTGAGATTACTTTTACTCAACAAATGCAAAAATCATAATTTAATTATTTTGTAGAAATTACTCAAGCTATCAAAGGAGTCTAAAATGTCAGAAGACGGTTCAGCTCAATCAACAAGTACCTGGCCCATACCTAAATTTCATTTTCAGGTGAAATGGGATTCCGAAGTCATGTCATTTCAGGAAGTATCAGGCCTGGATATAGAAGCACAACCCATTGAATACAGAAGCGGTGACAGCCCGCAATTCTCAACCATAAAGATGCCCGGAATGCAAAAAACTGGAAATGTCACGATGAAAAAAGGTGTCTTTAAATCGGATAACAAATTCTGGGACTGGTTTAATCAAATCAAGTTGAACACTATTGCTCGCAAGCCTGTAACCATTAGCCTGTTAGATGAAACAGGTGCACCGACCATGGTGTGGACACTGGCGAATGCATGGCCAAGTAAAATAACCGCTACCGATTTAAAATCAGATGGGAATGAAGCGGCTATTGAGACGATCGAAATAGTGCATGAAGGGTTAACTATCGATAACGCATAAAATAAAATTATAAACACTCGATATTTACCTGTGTTGAATTAATAATGATTGTTTGTTGATAATCGACAGGCTTTAATATCGTTCTGCTAGAGAAAGAGTAAAGTAAAGATATGGCAATGGGTGTAATTACTGATGAATATCCACCTTCAGCTTTTTATTTTAAAGTGGCTTTTTCTGCAACCAGTGGAATAGCTGATACTTCGTTCCAGGATGTCAGCGGAATATCGGTTGAAATAGAAACAGAAGATTTAGTAGAAGGCGGTGAAAACCGTTTTGTACATCGCCTGCCTAAATCAATATCACATCCAAAACTTGTGTTAAAACGAGGTATTGGGAAAATTTCATCTCCATTAGTGAAGTGGTGTAAAGCAGTATTTGAATCGGATTTTATGACGCCTATTGCTCCCATGTCACTGACAGTTTTTCTTCTTGATGATAAAGGTATACCTTTACGAGCCTGGTCTATTGTCAACGCTTTCCCGGTATCCTGGCAGGTTGAAGAATTTAACTCGACTAACAATGAAGTAGCAATCGAAAAAATAGAACTGAGTTATAACTATTCTAACCGTTTAATTTGATGAGTAAAAATAATGGCAATAAAAATTAAACAGCTCACCATTAATTCATCCATTTTATCAAATGAGGGTCAGAGCCGAGATACTTTAAATATCAGAGAAGGTTTAGATCAGCACGATAGTACAGACCAGTACCAACATTTAGAGGAGATAAAAGCGGATATTCTGGCTGAGTGTCAACGTCTGATAAAACACAGCCTTCAATTCAACAGGGAACGCTGATGGCTGCAGTGAGTTCCGGTAATAAAAGCCTGCTGGAGATAACGGCCTGTACTATCGATGATGCGGGAAATATCAACGCCAACGAAAGTGATAGTTTCACGGTTATGATTAATCCAGCCAGCTATAGCTACAACCGAAGTATTAGCTTTAATAAAAAGACAGGGATTGGACAAATA
>DAOVUK010000424.1 GCA_030632625.1 Gammaproteobacteria bacterium | reverse complement strand
TAGAAAAACCGTCCATGCTGACAATTGGAATTCCTGGCATGGCAATCAGGCGATCACGATAATGCTCGGCCAGGGCTTTTAATTCACTGGGCGTTAATTGTTCCGAGGTAATGGCAACATTGGCAACCGGGTTAATTCGTCCCAACTGCTTGATCACCGGATCTTCAATATTTTCCGGAAAGTTTTGAATGGCATCAATTTCAGATTTAATGTCATCGGTAAATTCACGTATATTTCCTGCTTCCTGCATTTCCAGAGTAAATATGGCCATATTATCACGAGCATCACACTCCTGCTCTTTTAAAAAGCTGATACCATCGGTGGCATCTTCCAGAGGATTACAAATGCCATCTTCCACATCAGTAGGACTGGCTCCGGGATAGGCAATAGTGACCTGAACTTTACTGGGCTTAAGCAGTGGGAAAGATTCTTTATTCAAGCCGCTCAATGAGCCTAAGCCAATAAAGATAATTGCCATCATCAAAATATTACTGATGGTCGGATGCTCTGCAAAATAGCGGATCATTCCATATCACCCTTAATTATATCAACATCGTCTCCACCAAGAGCATCTCTGGCCAGCTGCTGTTCATATTCATCTGCCTGAACAGGATTGAGCGGCAAGCCATCAATAACAGGAATAACATCGGTGATAATGATTTTTTCACCCTCTTTTATAACCTGGTTAACTCCCCCGCTAATGACCACCAACTGTCCCTGTTTATGAACAATGTTCACCGGACGAATTTCTAATAGATTATTTTCATTGGCGACATAGACCCGTCCCTGATGGATAGCCTTTCTTGGTATAACCAGAAGTTCACGTGCAGGGGTAAAGAATTCAACCGCAGCAAACATACCCTTCAGCAAAGGAGGACGTTTGCCGGGAATAATGCTTTCATAGGGATTTTTCACAGCAACAACCAGACCGATGGTATCCCTCTCAGGATCAATGGACTCTCCAATACGCAATAATTTACCCTGCCATCGCGCCATATTTCCTTCAAAGCCAACCAGACTAACGACAGCCCGAAGTTTAATTTTTGAAAATTCAGTTTGTAAGTCTGTCATTTTCTGCAAATTCAACGTGTCTTTTTCAAGTCCCCTTATCAAAGAGTAAAATTGACTAACAGGTAATTGAGCATTGATTTCAACAGCTTCTGTACCCAAGGCTTCAAACAAAACATTACCCACACTGGTATACTCACCTTTTTCTACTGAAACAGTACCAATCCGGGCATCAAAAAGCAGGCGAACTTCAGTACGTCCAAGCGTATCTTTACTTTGAGCAAGCTGCGTTTTTGATTGTTTGATTTGAGCTTGTGTTGCGGATTTGCGACTCGTGTAACTGGATACTTTACCCTGTAAATCTTCAACCTGCTGGCGTAGTTGTAAAACTTTTTGTTGTTCATCGTCAACAGTTGCACGGGCAATCACACCTTGTTTCAGGATTTTCAGCAAACGTGCTAATTCTTTTTCGCCAATCTGCAGATTCTTTTGCGCAATTTCAAGAGAACGTCGGCTACTTTTTTCCTCAACTTCCAATTGTTTTAAGGAATGCTGACTACTGGTCAGTCCTGCCTCACTTTGATCCCGTGAAAATTCAAACGTGGTGGGTTCAATACGTAAAACCACAGTACCTTTAGCCAGACTGGCTCCCTTTTTCAGGGAAGGATGAATATAACTGATTTTACCACTCACTTCTGCTTTGGCTTTCAAAAAAACAGCTGGTTCCACATTGCCGTAAGCGATGGCACGACTACGAAACGGCAGTTTCTTAAGCGTGATAACTTCTACTGTTTTGCTGGGGAACTGAAGGACTTCATGTTCAACCGGCGGCATATTTATTACTTTGTAAATAACCATTGCCAGAGCGACAATAATAATTAAAGGGAGAATAAGTCCTTTTTGTAAGAATTTTTTCATCAATTTTTCCCGATATTGCAAGCGTAGAGCGCAAAACCACATAAAGCCTTATTTCGCATATTTCAATCTCTCTGGATAAGTCTGATTTTATTATTAAAGGAATTTTTTATTGACCATTTTATTACACAGTTAATCAGAAGAAAAATTTTACCATAGTCGCACTTAAACATATAATTCCCGCTATATACCCATGCTCAAATGGTAAAACCAGAATTTATGTACAGACTAATCTGCCATATTTCTTTATCGATGAGCCGCTCGCCAAATGCAGGCATGGCAGTGCCAAACAATTGACCGCCTTGCGACAATGTCCAGAAGAGGAAGGCATCCGTAGCTATCGGCAGTCTGCGGGTAAATGCAAGATTCGCAGGAGGAGGAACTAATGACTTACTTATCGGACCATTTCCTTCACCCAATACGCCATGACACATCACGCATTGTGTTTGATAGAGTTTTTTTCCATTAGTAATATTTTCTTTAGAAACGGCTAATGGGTTTTTTAAATGAGCATACTGAGCCGGTATATTTCCCAGCATATATTCTGTGTAGCGGCCAATAAATATGGAGTTTGATTCATTAATACCAATATGCTGACAACCCGTCATGGCTATGAGCGGAAATAGCAATAAGAGCAAATATGACGAATGTAATGATAATATTGAGTTTTTCTGAAGTGAGTAGTCAGGCAAGGGAGACATTCCATCAATGAATTAAACGTCTGAAAAATGATGACTCTACAGAAGGAGAGTGTGGAGTCATCTAAAAGTACATAATAAAAATAGCTTCTTATCAGTTACGGTGAGCATGATAACCTGATTCAGTTTCACTATTATTTCTTTATGTATTTAAATTGTTACAAAACGTTTCAACAGGTTCTGGTCCGAAGGTTAAAGGATTAAGGCTCACTATTTCCCCTCATGGGGCCTACTTTTGGTGAAACACTTCTTTTCAGCTGATTTAATTCCATTTTAACTGCCGATTGTTCTTCATCATTTAAAGCACCATAAGCACGAAAATAAGGCCAGCCATACCCCCAACGATATGATGCTGGCCAGTAAGGTGAACCGCCCACTCGTACACCTGCCAGCATCAATTTGGCAATATGCGGTTCTCCGGCCTTAGACACACATTGCTCCAGGTCTCGATCAGCTGCAATTCGCTCATCATAAGTGCCGCCTTTCCAGTATTTAATATCATGCTGAACACAGCAATTGTGCCACAGTGTTTTCTGCTGCAGGGTCCCCTCTGGAAATGCACTGCAGCCATCCGTCGTGAAGGGTTTAAGTTCTGCAGCAATCAGCAGAACAGGAATAAAAAATATTAGCGTACAAAGGCAGCGAAGCATAAAAATTAAGCTCTTTAATGATATTGAAAAAAATGGCTGTTCACAGAAATGCGTACTTTTCCTTATTGTAGAGACAAGGTATGCCTTAATGGCACTTCCTTAAGAAAAAATATTATAAATATCATAAAGATATAAC
>DAOVUK010000461.1 GCA_030632625.1 Gammaproteobacteria bacterium | reverse complement strand
GGAGAATGGATCGGTATTGATGATCTGTTTCGCTTTATCCGTGCCGGAGACTTTGACCTTAATCTTTGTCATGACTATTATCAAATGGGTTATTTATTTCCCATCACAAGAAACAAACTATAATTAATAAAAGCGTATGAAAAAAACAAAGCCATTTGAAGCACCAGGCTCTAAAACGAATCCTGTTTATCAGACCTATTTATCCTATAGCAAAGAGAAGCAGGAAGTCTTACAGGTTTTTGCTGTTGTACACCGGTCGGTTAATCAAATACAAATGTCTGCGTTGCTTCAGATGCTTCACCGTACTCATGGTTTTGCTGTAGAAAAAAATGACTTGTATAAAATTCAAGAACTTAGAAGCTTTATGGAGAAAGCTCTCAAGGATGGCGTCTTATCAAAGCAGGGAACGCTGGTTCGTTGCCATGATGATATAATTTTTCCATTAATAATGGAAACTATACAACAGGGAACATTTGAAAATATAAAGAGCGCTGCAGAAGCTCATGTTCCCTATCTTACTCACCAATCAAAATATGACCAGCCAGAGTCAGAAATAATCTTTGACAATCTAAGAATTGTGCGTATGGCTTTGTTTTCCAGAAATGATCAGGATTTTCTGAGATTGGTTAGTTTTAAAAGTTATGAGTATCCTTTTCAAAATATAAATTTTGTCTATTTTGCTGGTATTGAACAGCCTTTTTATCCTCATGTTTTTGAATATTTTACACCTCAAATTCGGTATTTGATTTTAGCCAATGCACTGCAGGACTGGAAAGTTGATAAGGTACCACAAAAGGTTGCTGTTTATTTGTTAATGCAAATAATTAAAGATTTTGAGAAAGAGGCAGCGACTAATAAAAAATCACAGTTTCCTGATGGCTTGACTTATCTGTTGACTGAGCAATATATAGCAGGTGGTGATTTCTCTACGGCAGAAAAACTGATTTCATCCCACCTTTCAGTTGACAGTTCAAACAAAGGGAAAAACTCTATTGGTCTGGCATTGTATGCAAAGATAAAAATGCATCAGGGAGCTTATGATGAAGCCATTGAGCTTTATCAGAGGGCATTGGATGTCATTAGAAAACAAACACGGAAACGTAAAGTAACCTTGCCTGAGCGTGATGGTATTTATTATATACTGGCTTTACTTGGCAAAAATGAAGCGACTTATACAAACCTTGCCGATCAACAGATTAAGGAGATGATTAGAAAGTCTGCGACTGAAGAATATCCATTATTGGCTAATTTGATTGATGTTATGGAAGGCAGAATAGACTTTGATGATGCATTTATGATGGATCGGGAGCGTTCAAATCAAAATGCTGATTATATTTTACTCTGGTCACTTTGTCGTCACTGGCTAAGTAAAAAAATGTCCAGAACCTCGCTTGTCAATTTGCAAAAATGCTCCCTGGAGGCCAAAAAAAATGGATATTATTGGTATTATTTGGAAAGCCAGTTGATTTTAAATCAGGCGGATAAAACAATGCTTGATTCTGCCTTATTACAAGCGGACTCAATACGAAAGAAATCATGGACGGAATCGCTGGACTGGACACCATTACTGGATTTAATTCGGCCGGTTCCACAATGGCAAAGAGCTTTGTCCTCATTACAGGCGATTAATCAAGCAGATAGAGCTGAAAACAAAACTTCGGGACAAAATACTATTAAGCAGACCCGACTGACCTGGCGTGTTAAATTTTATGCTAATGATTGTGTTTTAGAACCCAGAGAGCAAGTCCAGGGTAAAAATAACAAGTGGTCATCAGGTCGCGCTGTTTCATTACAACGACTCTATGAAGAAACGGATAACTATGACTATCTGACGGCTCAGGATAAAAAAATGTGCCGTCAATTTGAAACAGAAGTCGAATCTTATTATTACGGTCGACATCAGAAAGTCCATTATACTGCTTCCGGGCTGGCTTTATTAAAAGAAGCAGTTGGGCATCCGCTGTTGTTTCTCAGTGATGCTCCTAAGCAAATGCTTGAATTAACGCAGGATGAAGTGAAACTGGAGATCCAGAGCAATAAAAATCAGTTCACGATAAAAATTACACCATTTCCGGAACAAATGGGTAATTACCTCATCATGCAGAGTACTGCCAATAAAGCTCAGTTAATTGAATTATCAAATCAACACCAGAGGATCATCGAAATAGTGGGACAAAATGGGCTAACGGTTCCAGCCAAAGCCAAACAGCAATTACTTGATACCATTAATGCCATTGCCCCCTTAATGACAATTTACTCTGATATTGCTGTGAATACAGCCAGTGATGCGGCTAAACGTGTTAAAGCTAATCCTCTGCCACAGGTTCACATTCAACCCTGGGAGGACGGCTTATTATTTGACTGCTATACTCAGCCTTTCTCCAGGCTTGAGTCAAATAAAGATCCGAAAGCCGGGCAAGGACCACTGTTTCGCCCCGGTCATGGTCATGCCATTATTTTGTCTGAGGTCGATGGTATTGCTTGTCAAACCAGTCGTGATCTGCAGAAGGAGAAAGAACTGGCTGTCAGGATACCCGGACAATGTCCTTTACTGGATGAGCATTCTGACTGGCATTGGCCTCTGAGTGATATTGAAGATGCCCTGGAAACATTATTACAGTTACAGTCACTTGATGACAAGATTATAATCAAGTGGCCTGAGGGTGAAAAGCTCAAAGTAAAAAGACAGTATAATATGAAACAAATGCAGGTCAGTTTGAAAAAAAAGAAAGACTGGTTTGAACTGGATGGCCAATTGAAACTGGATGACGGTCAGATCATTGCCATGCAGAATTTATTTGACCTGATGCAGATGTCACCAGGACGTTTTATCCAGCTTAAAAAGGGTGAATTTTTAGCACTGACCGATGAATTGAAACGTCGCTTGTCCAGTTTGCAATTTGCCGCCAATAAAAACCCGCTTCATAGTCTTACTGCACCGTTAATTGATGAATTAACGGATGGTATGAGTGTCAAATCAGGCAAACACTGGCAAGCACTGTTAAAACAGGCT
>DAOVUK010000022.1 GCA_030632625.1 Gammaproteobacteria bacterium | reverse complement strand
TTCTATGTAGTGGTCAGAGATTTTGAACAGGAAGCCTGTTTTATTTTAATGTTCTGGGCGTTCTCTATAATGGGCTTTAAAGGCTTTTTATCCTGGCAGCAGAATAAATTACTGGATACCGATTTATTGAAACTGCCTGTTGATTTACCTATAGGTCCGGAAGATACGAAACTACTCTTGAAGCGAATTAATGAATTACCAGCCAATATGCATCAGTATCTATTGCCCAGAGCATTAAAAATGACTGTTCAGCGTTTTGCTGCCACACGAAATGTTCATGATGCAGCAACGGCTATGAGAGATACCTGTGAGTCAGAATCTCAGAGATTAGATACTGAACTGTCGATCATTCGTTATATTGCCTGGGCTATCCCTTCGGTTGGATTTATCGGGACAGTAAGAGGTATAGGTGATGCTTTATCACAGGCAAATAGAGCAATGGAGGGTGATATCACTGGTGTCACTGAATCACTTGGTGTTGCCTTTAACTCAACTTTTATTGCGCTGGTCATTTCTATCCTTTTGATGTTTTTTATTCACCAGTTACAATTGCTGCAGGAACGTCTGGTACTGGATTCTGAAAGTTATTGTGATATAAATCTGGTTTCCCGATTAAGGAGTTTGTAAATAATTTTACATTTTTTAATAACAATGACTAACAATCTATTTATTGAATGCTATTTATTAAATGAAAAGTAAAAAGACGACTATTTCATCCTTTAATCTGGCATTTCTGGATATTATGTTTTGTGGATTTGGTGCAGTTGTTTTACTGGTGCTGATTATAAATTCCCATATTGTTAGTGATAATAAAATAAAAAATGAAGTGCTGACTGCTGATGTTGATCGTGTTAAAAATGAAACGAAAGCAGCAAAAATCTATCATCGGAATATGAAAAATACACTGCAGGAAAATAATAAGAAATTAAACAAACTAGAAAAACAATTAGTTGCAATTAATAATGAAACATCAGAGTTACAAAAGAAAAAAAAACAGGATGAAGCACAAACTCTGAGTCTGAAAAAGCATATCAATGCGCTGCAGAACGATATTAAAGCAATTAATAAAAAAAACTCACTGCAAAAAAAGAAAATTGAATCATCAATCAGACTAAGTGGTAGTAAAGTTCGTCAGTATGAGGGTGATGGCCATCGACAATATCTGACAGGTTTAAAACTGGGTGGAAAAAGAGTCCTTTTTTTGATCGATAGTTCGGCGTCAATGTTAGATGAGACCATTGTTAATATTATAGTCAAAAGAAATCTATCTGATGCAGTAAAAAAATCAACCAGAAAATGGCAGCAGGCTGTTAATAGTATTAAATGGATGGTGGCCAATTTACCATCAGGCAGTCAGCTGTCGATCGTTAGTTTTAATGAAAGTATAAAATCGTTGAGTCCGGATCAATCCTTCAAATGGATAAAAAGTACAGATACTCCTGCCGTTAATGGTGTGTTTAAAAAGTTACATCAATTAATTCCGCAAAAAGGCACAAATTTAAGAAAAGCATTTTCTGCAATAAAAAAATTACCGCAGAGACCTGATAATATTATATTGATTACAGATGGATTGCCGACTCTGGGAAATAGTAAAACCAATAAAACTAAGATTTCAGCTTCTGAAAGGATCAAATTATTTGAAAAAGCCGTTAAATTAATACCCGAAAGAATTCCGGTGAATACAATTTTATTGCCTATGGAAGGTGATCCGATGGCAGCGGCTCTCTTCTGGAAGTTGGCAATTGATACCAAAGGCTCCTTTATTACTCCAAGTCGAGACTGGCCATGAAACGTTTACAGAGAAAAAATATTGAAGTCTTTAGTTTATCTTTTCTGGATGTGGTTTCATGTGGATTTGGCGCCATCATATTATTGCTGGTAATAAGTAAAATATCACAACCACTGGTTATTGAAGAAACGACAACAGATTTGAGAAAAGTATTAGCTGAAACAGAGCAGCAGCTGGAAATTATTCAGGGTGAGATAAAAACCACCCATAATGAACTGGCAGAATCAGCACAGCAGTTATTAAATTCAAAAAAAAAATTAGCAGTCAGTTCATCTGCATTGAATCATATTCATGGGGAATTTGAAGATTCCACTAATACATTAAATGCACAAGCCATTATCCAGGAAAAATTAAGCAGTGCCCGTCAAAGTCTAACGGCAGAAATGCGACGTTTACAACAAAGTAGTCCGGTTATTAATAAAGAAAATACCATAGGCGGAATCAGTGTCGATAGTGAATATATTATTTTTATTATTGATACATCGGGTTCTATGAAAAATTTTGCCTGGCCTATGGTGCGCAGAAAAATGAAGGAAATACTAAAGATACACCCCGATGTTAAAGGTATTCAGGTGATGAATGATATGGGGGATTATATGTTCAGCCAGTATGCTGGTCGCTGGATTGCTGATACACCCGGCAGGAGGCGTGCTATTTTAAAACGTTTGTCATCCTGGGAACCTTTTTCTAACTCTTCACCTGAAGAAGGTATTACCCAGGCTATCAGACGTTTTTATGCGGCGGACAAACAGATTTCACTGTATATTTTTGGTGATGATTTTTCCCGTGGTTCAATACAGTCACTGGTTGATACGGTTGACAGATTAAATAAAACCAGTCGTTCAGGAAAGAAAAGAGTCAGAATTAATGCGGTGGGTTTTCCCGTTTTATTTAATTATCCGGGAACTGAAATAAATATTGCCCGATTTTCAGCCTTAATGCGAAAACTGACAGAAAATAATAATGGTAGTTTTGTTGGTCTGACAGAGTTGAAATAAACGGGCTTGCGCATAATGATAGACTCATTCATTAGGCTTTTGTTAGTGTTGTTAACCTCGAATAGTCAGTTGAACCGGCTTTTGCTGAAGCTGTCACAACGATTCAACTGATTTTCCAGATTTAAGGGCTGGTTTATTTTTGCATACTGGCTTTTACCTCAGCGGCTTTCATCTCAGCAGCCTTCATTTGCGCTGCTTTGATTTGAGCAGCTCTCACCTGTGCAGCCCTCACTTCAGCCGCTTTCATTTTGGCCGCTGTCTGTTGCGCCGCCTTCACTTGCTGAGCTTTTAATTGCGCGTTTGGAGCAACTGGACCCTGAGGCGCATATCCATAGCCATAAGGACCTCCATAGCCGCCATAGCCGCGGTTATCATAGCGGTTATCACCATAGCCCTGGAAGCGATTATCCCAATTGTTATAGCCGCTGCCGTAACCACTGCCGCGAGCTGAACCCCGGGTGTTGCCACGGCCACGACCGCGAGCGTGTGTTTTTATGGTCACCTCAATGTCACCATCCATATCAGCATCACCAGAACCATCACCCCAACCACTGCCATAACCACTACCATAAGCATTATTGTTCATGTTGTTATAGCCGGAGCTGTTCCAGTTGGTGTTGCTGTTTCCGTCATCCCAGAACGCACTGGCAGACATAGACAGAGTAGTAGCGATTGCTGCACTTATTAACATTTTTTTCATTTCTGAACCCCCTGATATTATTCCAAGATTAATATAATGTTGGACTATTGAACGTCAGTCTATTGATATTTGAATTAATCCGCTTTTGACTGTTCAGTTTAGTTTAGATCATTTTATAGTAATTAACAAAGGTGATAATCTGACTTAAAGATGTAATTATCCAACGATAATCTTAGAAATGGTTTAAAATACAATCAGAATGTTGTTAATTTATTGATCAGAGGCTTGTAATTTGAAAAAACTGATTTTTTCCTTATTGACTTTATTATTTTTGAATGCCTGTCAGACTCATTTTCCCATTCTTTCTGAAAATGATGGCTCGGATCATCGTGTCTCTGAAAAAGCAGCATGTCAGGAGAATATTGAAGCGGGTGAATTAGCTGATATTGACTATCTGCTCTATGCGAATAAAATGATCGATTCAATGACCCGAAGTAAACAGGTGCAAAAAGAAACTGCCAACAGCAGAATAAGAGTGTATCTATCCCCTGTCAGTCATAGTGGTGGTGATGTTGATATGAGTTTTATCAACACCTCAATTAAAAACAGAATTTTGCGTTCAGGCCTGTTTATTGTGGTTGATGATATGGCAGCCGGAGATTTTCAATTATCAGGTGCATTTAAAGAGATACAACAGGCAGGTGATTCCTCGTCCTGCAATAAAAACTATGAAGAGTTTTCATTACAATTAAAAAACCGCAGAAGCAATGCAATCCTCTGGTCAGATAAAAAACAATTTAATTAATGCTCGCTACTATCAACTACAAGCAAACAATAAACAGTTAAAAATGGCTAAATTACCAGAAAAAACTAAACAAATAGCACAGGTGCATGCTCAATTGATCAATACGGTTGTTATGGCCTGCCATAATAAAGCCATATTGCCGCAACTGGAAGTGGTGCTGCAGTCATCAGAACAGAATGGCTGGGTCGGTTTAGTGGCCCGGATCAGAAAAATACTGGGCGGCTCGCGTAATAGTAAGCTGCTGGTCGGGCTGGATGAAGAAGATGCCGGAATTATTCTGGCTATTCTGGTGGGTCTGCAGGATGCGACACAGCTGCCCAAAATGGAGGACACTGCAGATTCAGAATTTGCCGCACCCGGTCTGGCGAATATGATTGATGCAGCGGCTAAAGGTGATGTTAAAGCACTCTCTGTGTTAGGTGATATGGCTGAGCAAATGGTCTCAGCACCGGGTGATATTCGTTATCTGGGTGCTATGATAGGACCCATGATTAATGGTGAACGAGAGCTGAAGACATTGACTAAGAATATGGATGAGAAAGGCATCAAATTAGTTGAAGGCTTACTGGAAGAACTGGCAAAACTCAATCCTCAGTGATATCGCAATACCGGGCACTCCGATGATTTTGACGTTTGCAATTGATCACAGTGACGGAGCTATTATCAAAATTCTAGAGAAAACCGTAAAGCTTTCCCTTTCTAATTTCTTCTCTGGAAGTTCCTGTGCCAATCGAAACTAACGTTAGCTTTTTTTGAGTGATGACAATCAGCACACATATATGCTATAATAGTCAATTATGAAGCCAATCAACTGGAATCCAGATAAAAATCATAAACTCATAGAAGAAAGAGGCATCTCGTTTGAAGATGTGGTTTTCTACTTACATCATGGAGGTCTTCTTGATGATATTTCACATCCGAATAATGAAAAATTCCCTCATCAGAAAATATTTGTCGTATCAATAGATGAATATATTCATTTAGTTCCTTATGTTGAAGATGAAAAAGAAATTTTTTTAAAAACTATAATTCCAAGCAGAAAAGCAAGCAAACAATATCTAGGTGGTAAAAAATGAAAAACATTAAACTAGATCAAAATGAAGAAGATATTCTTGAAGCATTTGAAGCTGGTGAATTTCAGTCTGAACTTACACCTTCCAGAAAAGAAATGATTGAAAAATCAGCAGCAGAAACATTTAAAAAAGACAAGCGGATCAATATACGAATTTCTAGCAGAGATCTTGTAGCTATTCAAAGAAGAGCCTTAGAAGAAGGCATGCCTTATCAAACCATGATTTCCAGTATTCTTCATAAATTTATTTCTGGTAGCCTTTATGATGTCACAGCTAACAAGAATAGGCACATGGATTCAAAGAATCCTGGCTAAAAAAGACCAGCCAAATTTTTTTGAACCAGTGATATAGGCTTATAAAGCTGAGTAAAAGAATGACTATAGAAACAATACTACATCAACGCAGCGGCTCAAAATGTGAGCTGTGCGGCGCAGCAGAAAATCTGCATAGCTATGAAGATTTTCTGCTGCAAACAAAATCGTAATGATTTTAATCAGGACTAAGCAATGACAAACAATGATATTTTACGCAGGATCCGCTACACCTTTGATTTTAATGATGCAAAAATGATAGCCATCTTTGCCCTGGCTGACTACCAGGTCACCCGGGAGCAGATCAGTGACTGGCTAAAAAAAGAAGAGGATGAAGCCAGTCAAAGCCTCAGTGATATGCATCTGGCCATTTTTTTAAATGGTTTGATTAATGAGAAGCGAGGCAAAAAAGACGGTCCCCAACATGAGCCGGAAAAGCGTCTGAGCAATAATATTATCTTTATGAAATTGAAAATCGCCTTAAATCTGCAAGCTGAAGATGTGTTAAAAATAATGGATATGGCTGGATTTCAACTGAGTAAGCATGAATTAAGTGCATTTTTTCGCAAATCGGGTCATAAGCACTATCGAGAGTGTAAAGATCAGATTTTGCGTAATTTTTTAAAGGGTATACAGCTTAAATATCGTGAGGCTTAAGCTCTGCGATAGGGAGAAACTGAAGGCTCCTTCTGTTTTACTTTGGGCTCAGATTTTTTGACACGGATAATATTATCATCCACAACCGTACCGTTGAGATTCTTCATGGCGGCCTTGGCTTCACCCTGTTTTGGCATTTCGACAAAGGCAAACCCCTTGGATTTCCCGGTTTCTTTATCTAAAACCAGATTGCAGGATTGTACTATGCCATAACCTTCAAACAAATCCTGAAGATCAGTTTCTGTTGTGACACGGGCAAGATTACGTATTAATAGTTTCATAGGGTACTCTGACTAATATAAAGATGGGTTAATAAATACGAGTTAATAAATATGACCGATATTAATGGTTCATTATACTAACAGGAATTGTCATAGTACCCAAATTATTTATACGACATCATGCCGATTTGTTCAGGGTGTTAGAGTATCAACCAGATCGATAAGAAATTCTGCTTCGTCGAGATCCATTAAATCCCACTTTTCCAGTTCCAGGCTTTTTAAAATATCAGAACCTGACTTATGGTTGTGCATATCAAGTATTGATTCCTGTAATAGTGCTTTTTTTTCAGAAAAATTTGGCCCGGCCAGAAGTGCATGATGCAGTACATGAATCTTGCTGGTAATAATCGGCTTAACCTGATTTTTAACCAGATTAGAGAATTCTCCATAGGCATCCGCCAGCAGGAATCCAATATCAGCTTCGCCGTTAATCACTTTTTTTGCCACAGTAATATAGTTACTGCACGGAATTGTTTCGATATCAGAAGCTGTAATGTCAGCGGGTTCAAGCATGATCATACCAATCGTATTGACATTAGGTACATCTGTCATTGCTACTTTTATACCACTCTTAAGCGCTTCAATATGAGAGACGGGATTGTCACTATTAGTGATAATAACAGCTTCATCATGACTGCCGACAGGTTTAGCGATAGGCGTAAATAATTTTTCCCGAACTAATTTCTCGACATCACAGGGATTAGCATAAATCAGATCAATAGAATCTGCATCAATGACTTTTGCCAGCTCACTAAAATCATTCATCACGGGAAACAATGAGACAACCATCAGGAAACTCGGTTTCAAGCTCAGTATATAGAACATGCCGTTCACTGCCGTCATAATATTTAAGACTGCTATCCAGATAATTATCACTGGCCAGATCTTCAGGCTTCATGTCTTGCATAATAAGTACCTATAAATAATTTTTGTTAAGTTTAGCTAATACAGTCACATAAAACTGATAAATGTAAATGCTTATGTTTTACCAGGTTTTGCCTTGCATAGTATCGAATTACAAAAGTTTAGTAATACTATCTGCTGCACGCTTAACATCGAGAAAAATAAGTCCTAATTTTGCTTTGGGCTTTGCCAGTACAGTGACCACTGCTTTTTCACCCGCATGGGTCATCAGAACAAAGCCCTCACGGCCTTTGATAAGAATCTGTTCCAGTTCACCCCGTGCCAGTTCCTGTGATGTTCGATCACCAAGTGATAACATGGCGGCACTCATGGCTCCCACTCTGTCTTCATCCAGAGTTTGTGGTAACACAGCTGCAATCATTAAACCGTCTGTCGATATTACTGCAGATGCTTCGATATCAGCTGAAGTTCCGTTAAGTTCATTCAAAATGGAAGATAACATATCTTCTCTCATGACGCGTACCTCTTGTTGTTAAGTAGTTATTTGATAAAAATCTAAATAGAGAAAAATTTATGCCGTATCAGAATCAGCAGATGACTTATAAATATAATAACGTTTATGCAAAATCCAGATCAGTTTTACAAAGGCATCCTGGTCAAAACGAGGCATTCCTGAAAGTACCAGCATAAACAGTAAATCGCCTATGTACAAAGGCCAGAAACCCAGTTGGCTATAACCACCTGCATCAACAAGTGCAAAGGCTCCGGAACTAATATTTAAATTACCTTTTATAATTCCCTGGTGCCGGGAATAAAGAGAAGCTATGTCGCCGCTCATTGCTGACAGCTCTTCAGCTGCTTCATGGGTAAAACCTGAGCTGGAAAGATAAAAACCCTGATCGTCGGCAAGCAGCGCTTTGCCGTCACTTGAAAGCAATTTGAGAATGTCTGGCAGCGATTCCTCAATTGTTCCTTCAGGAATCTGTTGACTTTGATCAAAGCCTTGCAGAAACTTGAGCTTCTGCACATGGTAGAGTACATCATCCTGAATATCAGACATGTTTGAAAATAGTTGAGAAAATGTATCAGAGCTAAAATGTAACGTTTCACTCACAGTCATTAATTGCTGTAAAAACTGTTTAGCAGGTTCTGTCTCATTAGAGCTGATACAATAATAAGCACCGGCGGGAGAAGGTAAAATGTATTTATCTTGTGCTTGTTTATTCATGCGGAACACTCCAAACCTGGGTCGATAGTGAATAAAAGTGCCTGAACCAGATGGGACATATCATTAAAGCTGCGTGCATCGACTTCAAATATGGGGCCTTTAAAGCCAAGTTCTTTCAATTTTCTGTGATATTGATCCATTTTTAATAGCGGCACAATTTTGGTCTGGGTAATACCAATTGAAACGGCCGTTTCATTAATATAATCTTTGAATGATTCAAGGAAAAAAGTCATATCGTTTAATGGATCTCTGCGGGTATTATCAAGTAATAAAACCAGCCCCAGGCCATTATTAGTTAAAATGTCCCACATAAAATCAAATCTTTCCTGACCCGGTGTGCCGTAGAGATGAATTTTTTCCTGGTCATCCAGAGTCATTGTGCCATAATCCATGGCAACCGTTGTTTTTGACTTTCTAATGCGAGTCATATCAGATGCACTCTGATTGGTTGAAACGGGTGCGGCATCACTGAGTGTTTCAATTGCTGTTGTTTTTCCCGAGCCGACGGGACCTGCAAAAATTATTTTTAATTCATTCATGAAGCATCTCTTAGAATATTATTGACCATTTATTAAAATGTAGGGAGAGTCAGGCTATTTCATTCATCTCAGACTTATCTTTAAAGCCTGCTAATTTACTTAATAGCTTTGATAGAATTGATTTGTTTTTATGGCGGGCTGCTTTTTCAGGGACGAATATTTTATCAACCTCACGTCGGGAGACATGAGCCAGACCAACGGATTTACAGGCACTATAAAAAGCAAACACATAACGCTGCTCAATGCCCAGTTGTTGAGTGATTTCCAGTAAAGTATGCGGTTGTTTATAGAGCAGAGCAGATATATGAACGGCATGAGGTACTGGATCCAGGCGTGTCAGATTCGGCCATTGCATCAGATAAACCGGGTTGCTTAAACTTGTTCCTTTTGGCAGTCGGCCTCGTGAGCACCAAAGTGTAATAAGCCACATAAAGGCTTCCATATTCCAACTTTGATTTTCCCTGTTTTTCTTTATTGTTTTATTTTTATTGGCCTGAATTATTTCATGTAATTGAGCACGAAAAGCCGGATCTTTAATCTTGTATGAAATATGATGATCATGAGGAAGAAGACAGAGGGGACGTATAATACCGGGACCTACCGTGCTGTATACCTTTTGTTCCTGGTAATCGAAATAAAAAACATGGTTCAGAACATTGAGCTGAATAATTGCTTCAGCTTGTCTGGATTTAATACAGACTTTTTCAACAATGGCCTGTAAGAATTTATTGGGTTCATAAAATATTTTCTCCAGCTGTGCCGGATCATTGATATCAATATCAGCCTGTTGGCCGACGAAATCCTTTTCATTCACCACTTTAAGTAATTGCCCTGCTTTTGCTGTAAGCGTCTTAGGCTTTTCTTTGGCAGGCGTTTTTATTGATACAATAGTATTATCTTTAATTTGATTATTTATAGCAGCAATTTGGGGCTGATTATTTTCGCTGTGAATATCAACTTTTTGTGAAAACTTATCATTGTTATTTAACGTGTCAGTTTTTTCCTCAGTGCTGTTTATAGGAGTGGTATTAACCGTTTTGCCCGATAGTAAATGATAAATTTGAGTGAGTGATGCCTGCAGTGCATTCTTTTTAACGGGTTTTTGCAGAAAAAATTCCTTATCATCCAGACAGGAAGGTTCTTCCAGTGATAGAAATAAAATTAATTTGTCCGGATACTCCTGTCTGAGTTTTTTATACTTTTCCTGTATGTTATAGGCATCCTTATCCACCAGACAGAGTTGTGCCTGACTGATATCATCAACCAGTTCACATGGGATCTGTTTCATGCCGTTGAAAAAAAACTCATAAGCAGACATAGAACGTTTATCAACACCAAGAAAAGAAACGGCTATGGTTTCATCAGATAGGGATTGCTCACTCATTGTTATGCTCGTCAGTTGTTTCTTTAGTGATGCTTTTTTAAAAAATATTGATTTGCTTCATCCCAATAGCTGGATGTTAATAGACAATCAGCAAATTCTTCATAAGCCTGATTAAATTTATCGGTATAGTTAAGCGCTTTATAGAGATCAATGAGTTTTATCGTCAGCAGTTCATTTTCAGGATCATTTTTCAGGAGACTGAGAATACAATCCTCAGCGGCATCAAACTGGCTGTGTTTAATATAGGATTCAATGGTATGTAAAGTATCTTCAATCGTTTTCTTTTTGTCATCTGCATGGGAGGCAATAGTCAGCAGTTTAATGATTTCCTTTTTGAAAAAACAAAGTTCAGGTAAAAACTCTGCATCATCAGTTATCTTTTTATCAGTTAAGTAAGCGGATAAAATTTCAACCTGCTCCTGAGGCAGTTTTTTCTGCGCATAAGTGAATAGCCGCTGGCGAAGAGAAAGTCCCTGCTGATCTAAAATAATAAATAAATCACACAGCGCAGCAAAAAATTCATGGTGATTTTTTTTGTGCAGTGCAAACTTAATTCTTTGCATATGGCAGGATAAATTATTTGGATTTTGTTTGAGGCTGTATTCAAAAAAATGTTTAATATGTGCAGCGTTTAAGCTATGTGAGATCGGTGTATTTTTTTCTAAACCAAAATAAAAAAAAGGGTCGGCAACAGAAATAAGCTGGTCAGTATTGAACTTGTCGTTTAACAAATGCATGATAATTTATTCCTGAACATGATAAGAGCGAGTAAAAATTATCAATTAACAATAGCGATTACTCCTTTTGAATAATAAGGAGTATTGTTGACAAAAACAGCTTTGTCTGTAGGATTGGGATTACAAGATGAAAAAAAGAGGGAGTAAAAAGATGAATGTGCTAAGCAGTGCACATCCATAAATAGGCTTTTTTGTTCGAATCCCTTTATGGGGCACGCAGTGATTGTCGAACCTACATTTTTCGTATTTATATGTTATTGATAAATTAATGATTTTCTTTGTAGGTGCGAATTCATTCGTACAGCGGTGTTAATTAACGGATGCACACTAAGCAGTTACCACAAAAGTTTAATAGGTTTTTTCATAGATAGTTTCAAGCGTTGACTCAATCCATTGTTCAGAAGCCTGCATAATTTGCTTGGTGCTGAGTTCACTGCTTGTAATGACGGGACCAATGACCATTTTTATAGTACCTGCTTTTTTAACATATTGCCCCTTAGGCCAAAATTCTCCGGCGTTATGTGCTATGGGCAGGACATCATATTTTGACTTACTGGCCAGCATTGCCCCGCCAATTTTATAATCCGCTTTATCTCCAGGGCGTTTACGTGTGCCTTCGGGGAAAATGACCACCCAGTTACCATCGTCCAGACGTTGGGTGCCAAGCTCGACAATCTGTTTAAGGGCTTTTGTGCCGCTGCTGCGATCGATGGCAATTGATTTCATTGAAGCCAGAGTCCAGCCGAAAAAAGGCACCCATAATAATTCGCGTTTAAGCACCCAGACTTGCGGGGTAAAGAGTAATTGCAGTGCCATCGTTTCCCAGGTGGACTGGTGTTTGCAAAAAATAATACAGGGCTTTTCAGGTATATTTTCCTGACCACTGATTTCAAATTTTAAGCCGCAAATAAAGCCCAGCACAGAGAGTGTGATACTCGACCAGCTGGAAATGAGCTTAGAACGATATTTGTAGGGAATGGGGTAAGCAATTAAAAAGAGTGTTGTGGCAATAGGAATGGTGAGCCACATGAACGCTAAATATAATGTTGAACGGATATGAGCCATAGTGTCGTCTCTAAAATATTATTTATTTATAGAAAGTTATTTAATTGGAGCTATTTATTGCTGTTTAACAGCTGCCGGGTAAAATCAGCCAGATCATTATAAACCGGCAGTTGTGCATATTCTGATAAATTCTCCCGGGCAATTTTTTCTAAACTGCGTATGCCTTTACCGGTTTTAACCAGAGCCACCTGAGCACCTGCTGCCCTGCCCGCCTGCAGATCGCGCAGAGAATCACCGACGACAAATACATCAGACAGAGAGCCATTAGTCTGAAAAAAGCCATCAGTTCCATAAAAGTCATGAGCAATTTGAATTATCATACCGGGTTTTGGTTTGCGGCAGGTACATTGCTCATCGGGGCCATGAGGGCAATAATAAAACTGCGCAATTTTTCCGCCCAGAGGAGCAAGTAATAATTGCAGCTTTGCATGCATTGCTTTAAGTGTTTCCAGAGTAAAAAATTGTCTGGCAATACCGGACTGGTTGGTGGCAACCATCACTGCATAATCTGCCTGGCAGAGTTGCGCAATTGCTTCAAGACTGCCTGGAAGGGGGATGAATTCATCAACGGATTTGATATAGTCATCAGAATCCTGATTGATGACACCATCCCGATCAAGAATAATTAAGCGTGACATATCTGACCGCTATTTTACAATAGTTGACTGCAGTAAGGAGAGATCAGCAACCTGAATGAATTGTCCATGTAACTGGCCGAGTAAAGCAATGCGATTATTTTTTAACGCCTCATCATCTGACATGACCATGACATCATCAAAAAATGTATCAACCACGTCTCTTAATTCAGCTAATTCGCTTAATACCTGAGTGTATTGAGCCTGGGCTAATAGCGGCTCAACACGTGTAGTAACTGAACTCAGTTGTTCAGCCAGCTGTTTTTCTGCGTCTTCAACAAATAAATCACTATTGATTTGTGTTGGCATTTTGCCATCCAGCTTCTTCAGTATATTGGCGATACGTTTATTGGCCGCTGCTAAAGATTCTGCAGCTTCCAGTTGTTTGAATTGATTAACCGCTTCGATACGACAGGCAAAGTCATAAGGCTGAGCGGGTGATAAAGCAATGACTGAATCAAACACATCAATGCTGATGTCCTGATCGGCAAAATAACCTTTTAAACGATCCAGCATAAATTTATAAACGGGTTCACAGGCTTCTGCTGCATCAAGTTTTAAGGGAAATAGAGTGGCTGATTTTTGTAATATTTTGGGAATATCCAGAGTCAGTCTGTTTTCTATAATGGTACGCAGCAGTCCAAGTGCTGCACGTCTCAGAGCAAAAGGGTCTTTATCGCCGCTGGGAATTTGTCCCAGTGCAAAAATACCCATGAGTGTATCAATGCGCTCAGCAATTGACAGAGTCTGACCCGTGGTAGAAGCAGGTACCTGATCACCGGAAAAACGGGGCATATATTGCTCATCCAGAGCCAGAGCAACGGCTTCATCTTCACCATCATTGCTCGCATAATAGCGCCCCATAATACCCTGCAGATCGGGAAATTCATTGACCATCTCAGACATGAGATCACATTTAGCCAATTGTGCGGCACGTTTTGCCAGACTGACATCCGTATCGAATTCTTCGGCTATGATACCAGCCAGTTCTGTGACACGCTGAGTTTTGTCATAGACTGTCCCCAGCTTGTTTTGAAAAACAACGTCTTTAAGTCGTTCTAATTTATTCTCAAGTGGTGTTTTTTTGTCCTGTGACCAGAAAAAATTCGCATCTGACAAACGTGGCCGGATGACTCGTTCATTACCTTTTTTGATTTGCTCGGGATCAGAGCTGTTGATATTGCTGATGGTAATAAAATAGGGCATTAACTGCTCATTGCTATCAACGATATGAAAATACTTCTGATGTTTTTTCATCGCAGAAATAAGCGCTTCCGAAGGCACATCAAGAAAATGCTGTTCAAATTCACCGATAATTACCTGGGGCCACTCAACCATACTGGTGACTTCATCAAGTAAATCAGGGTCAATTACAGCATGGCCGCCTGTTTTTAGCACAGCATCATTAATTTGCTGACGGATCAGATTTTGCCGTTTGTCAAAATCTGCAATCACCATACCCTGTTCCTGCAGCAGGTTTTCATATTCAGAAGGTGCTGAAACGGTCAGCCTCTGAGGGT
>DAOVUK010000335.1 GCA_030632625.1 Gammaproteobacteria bacterium | reverse complement strand
CTGAGAAAAATCATTTTGTGCCTGTTTCTGTGCTTTTTGAGTACGCTCTCTTTCTTCCTTATAGTGTTGTTGTTGAGTAATGAATTGTTGGTTTAATTTTTCAAATCGCGTTCGATCTTTAGTCAATTGCTGCTGCTGCTCTGGTTTTTTTAGCAACCAGATTTTTTGGTACCAGAAGTCATATTCCAGCACATCATCTCGTGATTTCTCTGTGCTGGTAATTTTTGTTTGTAACTCTTCTTGCTGACTCTCCAGAAAATTTAACTGTTGTTGATCAATGCCTCGTTCTTTGCATTGCTGCTGGTACCATTTTTCACAACTCTTTTGATCGATTTTTGCCTGCCTGCGACGAGTAATTATTATTTCTTTATTTTTGCTGATTTTTTCATCAATCGTTTGCAGCACTTCCTGCCAGTGTGCTGTAATTTCAAGCCGCTCTTCCTCTGAGTCCTGATTTAATTTGTCTTTATTACTTTCAAATAATTCAGTCACTGAATCTGCTTGTCTTTTAATAATACTTACTTTTTTTCTTAACTCATCTTTTCTATCTCTGAGTGCTGCCTCCAGTTCTTTTTTGTAAGCGTTTTTTTCTTCCACAAGGTGTGTATGATTATTTTTTTGTTTTTTATACTCAGTGCTTGCCAGGATGATTTCTTTTTTTAATTCTTCCAATATTGAATGTGCATTATCCAGTTTTTGTCTGGCTTCAGTTTGAAAATTACGAGCCTCGTGCTCTTTTTCTTCTGCCTGATTGAGTTGTTGTTCATATTGTTTCTCTGCCAGTGCATAGTCAGGCAGCTCAATACTATCAAGGTCAAGATTAAGACCATAAAGTGTTGCCGTATTTCTATTGGCCTTTTTATGAGGATAGTCCGGTTTCAGATCGGTTCGTTGTAATAACTCAGGGTTAATCACTTTACCCAGATTCATTTCCCAGCCTGGATTTTCTTTGCGTAATGAACTCAATAATGAATTCTTTTTAGGATTTAAAAAATGATTGAGTTGCTCAGTTTCCTGCTGACACTGATGCAGAGTTTGGGTTGATTTTAATAATTGCTGATCCGCTAAAGCGACGTCTTTTTGCTGCTTAAACTGACGTTCTTTTAATTCATCCAGTTTTTGTCTGGAAATTTCTATTTCATCATTAGACTGATTGAGTCGATTTTCAAAGACATCCAATTGAAGTTGTTCTTCACTGGTATAGTGAACACTGTCAATATAGACCTGCAGCTCTTTTTGTTTCAGTTGAATCTCTGATTTTTGCTGGCTATAGGAATCCTTGAGTTCTTGCTGACGTTGAGACAGTTGCTTCTCAAATCTTGCAACAATTTCATTTCGTTGATTTTTTTTCTCATTCTGTTCATCACTTAATCGATCTTTATCCTGATCCAGGTTCTGTAATGACTGATTGAGTTTACTATTAATGGTATTGAGGCGTTTTTGATAATCTGCTTCAAGATCCTGATGCTCAGCCAACATAAGACGCAGCTGATCATTCAAATTCTCCAGTTCATCTTTCCAACCGGGTAATTGTTCCAGTTGCTGTTTCATCTGGTCAATGTTTTTTTCTAAATAACGATTATATTGCTCTTCTATTTGATCCAGTTCTTTTTCTATACTACGAATATCAGCCCTGGTAGCGGACAGTTCATTGTTAAGTTCATCACGCTGGCAGTCCCACTCCTTATTCAGTGACTGCTGTTTTTCCTGCAATTCTGATAAAGTCTTTCTATTCTCTTCCTGCTGCTGCCATTGTATCGAACGATCATGCTGAAAGCTTGCTTCCAGACCGATTAATTGTTTTTCACAGAGAAGTAACTGCTGGTTTTCGGATTCCAATTTTTCAAAGTCGGGTCTCATTGCTTCAAAGCCCTGAACCAGCTTGCTTTCACTGATCCAGTTGTCCACTTTTTTAGGATCAAGATTATAGGCAGGAGTGGTCACCCCATCTTCTTCTAAAATGGCGGCAATCATCGCCTTGATGGTCTCCATCTTGCCTTCTTTTGAATGGACTGCACGAGTTAATTTCTCAATGTGGCGTAAAGTTTGTCCTGTTTCACACAATGAAAATTGTCTTGCAAAGAGCCGCAGATCATTTTTATTTTTACCGGTATTAATCAGACTGCGATCATTTTGGATAATGGCTCTGAATTCTCTGGTATTTAATAATCGGGTATGAAGCACATCCGATTGTTTTAAGGCCCGGCGTAGTTCAGCCATAGTCATGCACTTTAATTGTTTGTTCGTACTATTATCCGCTTGCTCATTTTTTTGTAAAATATAATCCTCAAGCTCAAACCCTCGATGAATAAAGCGATAGTTTACCCCTTTACCTTCTATTGCCGGAGCCAATACCACCTGACAAAGCTGTTGCTCATTATTCTGATATTCATAAATAATAAAACTTCCTTGAGTAGGTAAATACCAACGCTCAAAACTATCCCGGGTCGCAGGCACGACACGACTGGGATATTCACCATAAAAAATGGGCAATAAACGCTGTAACGTGGTTTTACCAGAAGCATTGGTGCCACAAATATTCGTGTGCCCATCTAAATTAAGTTCTACCACACCAGGTAGATGAGAGTTGATTAATATAATTCGTTTAAGACTAGGCATATAAGACATTTATCGTTCAAAAAATGAGATTGTAGCAGAATCAAAGCAGTAGAGAAACAACAAAAAACGGCCTGTTCCAGTGAAAACAGAGTATAAAATGATTAAGTCCGTTTATGACATAAATTATAAATCAAACACCCTGAACGCTGATTTTTAAACGATTAGACGCTGCAATTTTCCTATCTATTTTTTGATATTGTTAGAAAGTGACGAATAAAATACTATAGTATAAAGAATAACTCGTGCAAAATGACATTCTGATCACTGCTTAATATACTAATAATCATAAAAAGTTTTTTTGTCCAAAGGGCTTATAGTGAAAATAGCACTCTTAATTTTCTGTATTATCTTTACTTCTATTGCCAGTGCAGATGATAAGACAAGCATTAACTTTGCCCCACTCCCAACCAGAGAAGCCACAAATAATATAAAAGAATTTTTATCAATGACTTATTATCTTGAAAATAAGTTGTCCATTGATTTTAATTTTATTGATAAAAAGGACTATCAGGATATTCTTGACGGCTTTGAGGATCAAAGCGTTGATCTTGCCTATCTTGGGCCATTACCCTTAATCACTTTAATTAAAAAATATGCTTATGCTGAGCCCATTGTCACATTTAAAAACAAAAGTGGTTCCAGCAAATACAGATGTGTTTTGGCAAAATTTAAAAATGATAGTTTTGATAAAGACAAGCCGATAAAAGTTGCTCTGACTCAACCTCTGTCAACATGCGGCTATTTTATGACCAGCAAGCTATTAAAAGACAAGTTTGGTATCGATTTAAAACAGCAGAAATACCACTATACAATGTCTCATACCAATGCACTATTGGCCGTTTTACAGGGTGAATTTTTAATCGCCGGAGCAAAAGATACTATTGCCGGTCAATTCGAATCTCTTGGTATGGAAATTATTGCACAAAGTGATGAGCTTCCGGGTTTGAGCCTTGTGGCAAACAAAAAATCCTTATCAGCAAAGCAGATTGATGATATTCGCAACAGCTTACTTGCTGTTCCACAAGAGACCATCAAGTCCTGGGAAGGATTTATGTCACATGGAATGACAAAAGTAAGCATAAAAGATTATGCTGCTCAAAATATTGACATTGATATTCCGCAGCAAGGTAATATCCCATGAAGTTAAAAATTGTACTCACACTGATTATTCTCTCATTTTTGACGCTTATTTTTTATCAGTATCTACAGCAATCAAAAAACACTGCCATACAAAATCTGTCCAATCAAACTCTAGTACTCACCAGTACAGCGTATAAAGCCATTATTGATACCTATCAGGTAGCTTCAGAAAGGCATTTTCTTAGTATTATGAGTAATTCCAGAGTGCTGGATATTTTAAAAAAGTTTAAGCATGCAGATAAAGAACAACAGGCAATATTACGGGGTGAACTCTACAGATTACTTTATAAGGAATACCAGCAGCTTAAAAAGTTCAATGTCAGGCAGTTTCAATTTCATACTGTTGAAGGTAATAGCTTACTCAGGTTTCATCTTCCCTATAAAAATGCTGACTCCCTGATAAACGTTAGAAAGTCTATCTGGCTGGCTAATACCAGGCTGCAGAAGGTGACCGGCTTTGAAGGTGGAAGAGCTTACCCCGGTTATCGATATGTTTTTCCTATTATTAGTAATAAGGAACATTTAGGCAGTGTCGAATTTTCTATCTCTTTTGAAGGGATAGAAAAAAAACTTAAAAACATACTGTCATTTTATGCCTATCAATTAATTCTAGAAAAAGGAATCAGTTACGATAAAGTATTCAAACAATATAAAGCTCTTTTTCAGACCTCTGAGTTTGATAATAATCTCT
>DAOVUK010000016.1 GCA_030632625.1 Gammaproteobacteria bacterium | reverse complement strand
TCTGGAAAAATATCCTCAATAGCAGCCATAAAGTAAAGTAGAAATTGGCGTAAATCAGTATCACCCTCATCCAATGAAATCCAGGCTGCTGGCCAATCACATTCCTTAAGCCAACTGCTAGCCAATATGCTTTTACCATAGCCTGCTGGCGCTGAAATGAGGATTAAAGGCTGTACCCTCCCGGCATTCAGATAATCGTTCAGACGCTGCCGTAGAACCAGATCAGGCATGATTGGCGGTGGGTGCAGCTTAGTTCGTAAAATGCCCACATCTTCTTTCAACCTACTTTCTAAGGGCTTATCAATTATCTGATCAACATAGGACTCCAGAACTCGAGCAGTAATCGCATGACTGAGATACATGTTACCACGCATCACTTCTCGAATACCCTGTAACAATTCCTTAGGGTCACTATCCTTCAAAAGGTAGCCACGTGCACCTGCACTGAGCATATCATCAATATAGAGTTTGGCAGAGTGAGTAGAAAATGCAATGACTTTAATATCAGGAAATCTGGAAACAATCTGCCGCGTCGCATCAATGCCATTGAGTCGCAGCATGGTAATTTCCATTAAAATGATATTGGGCTCTAACTTACAGGCCTGCTCTATGGCTTCCTCACCATCACCTGCTTCACCCACAACAATGATATCTTTTTCTTCACCCAGAAGCAGCACCATTCCTTTACGCAGCATCGCATGGTCATCTACTAATAGAACTCTGATCGTATCTTTATTGATTTGTGATTTACTATTCATTCTTATGACTTTTATACCCATGATACTTGGAAGTGCATACTTCGTTATTTTAACTTAAAGCCTCAATCATGTAGTACTTATACATTCAATCGGCTCTAAGTCAAAATGCCTCGCTGCATTTCCAAGTATCACGAGTACAGGCTTCATGGATAACAACAGTACAAACAGCTTGTGCTTACCATTAGTTCAAAAAACTCCCCCATTTATCCCCCATTAAAGGGGATAAAAATACACTGAAATTCAGCTATATTATGTAACATCAACTGACATTTTACAAAATATATCACTCCATGAAATTATACATGAAAAAGTTTGTTTATGAAGTTTTATAAATAATGTCCATGGAAAATTCAAAATAAAATATTAAATAACTTTAATATTTTACATTAGCTATTCAAATCTATAATAAGTAGAAATTAAATCAGGAAAAAATCAGTGTTTAATATAAAAATACCAAAAGAATTAGCAAAACCTCGCTCAAACTATCAGCAGCTATTCACTCGATTTATAATGGCTGTTTTGATTGACTTGACAGTTTTGAATTTTTTTAATCAATATTCAGAGTTAGTCAGTATCGAAACATTCACAGTTTCATTTCTTGTCGCGATTTTATTACAGATTTTACTACTAATAACCATTGATATTGAACATCGAGTCTCTAAAAAATTTAAAGATAAATCTGGTGCGGCATGGAAAACATTACAAATAACCGTTATCTGGACAATTCTTCTTATCTCAAAAGTAATTATTCTTGAAGGGATTAATTTTATATTTGGCAGTGCTGTATTATTTACAGGTCCTCTGCATGGAATCGTTATATTTATCATTGTCGTCATTGCAATTTTAGTAGCAGAACAGCTTGTCTTAAAACTTTATAACTCTTTGGCCTAATAAAATTGAATGCTAAAATGAATTTCCTCGTTATAACGAGCGAATCGATTAGTTCCAAGGCTGAGTTAAAGAGGGGAACACTGATTGAATTGAGTCAACAAACAATAAAGGTATTTTAAATGGAAACTAAAACAATTTATCGTCGTATAGCTATCATTGCAACGGCATCAGTAGTACTTGGTGCTGGTATGATTTCCACCGTTTAGGCTGAGCTTAATGGTATTGAGCGTAGAATGGATCGTCGTGATAACCGACAGGATTGCCGTCACGAAGAAGGTTTGATAGGTAAAGATAAGCGCGGCTGTAAACAAGACGGTCGAGAAAATGATCGAGATAAGCATCAGGCTCGTGATAATCGAGACAATGATTAAATCTCCTATTTATTATTAAAGGAAAAATATGAAACATCTATTTGTAACTATTACTGTATTCTCAATGTTGTTTTCAGGGATATCTCTCGCAGATACTAGCTCAACACTTAAGAGTATAAAAAAATCAGAGACATTTCGTATAGGCTATCGCAAAAACGAACCACCAATGTCATTTTTAAATAAAGACAATCAACCTGTCGGTTATTCTATTGAACTCTGTGTGCGTATTGCTGCTGAAGTAAAGCGTAAGTTGAAAAATCCTAATATTGCGATTAAGTATGTACCTGTTACTGCTTCTAACCGCTTTAAAGCTCTGGAAAATAACTCGATTGATATACTGTGTGGGTCAACAACTAAAACTCATTCACGTGCAGAACTGGTCGATTTTACACAACTTTCATTTATAACAGGTGCTTCATTACTTAGTTTAAAATCTTCTGAAATCAATAGTATTTCAGATCTTCAGGACAAAAAGGTTGCAGTAGTTAAAGACACTACTACGATAAAAACTTTAACAAAGGCTCTGAAGTCTGCAAAAAGTAATGCAAAAGTAATTTCAGTCAAGTCTGCAGCAGAAGGCATGAATGCAGTGGTTAAAGGAAAGGTAGATGCTTTTTCATCTGATCAGGTGGTACTGATTGGACTTGCAACGACTCATGAAAACCCAAAGCAATTTGCGATAGCCAAGAAACTTTTCTCATATGAACCTTTTGCTCTAGCTGTGAGACAAAATGATTCTGAATTTAGATTGCTTGCAGATCGGGTCTTATCTGAACTGAATCGGAATGGCAAAATTATATCAATTTATTCACGTTGGTTCGGGCAATTTACCAAAGAAATGCCTTCATTGCTTGAAGCTATGTATCTTATAAATTCAACAGCTGAATGAGTCTGACTGACCATTCCTACTTTTGGGTCCCAGAAAAATTATGTTCCTGATATCAGAAGTTATTAATAGCATTTTAATAACTTCTGTTTCTACCAATGTTCACATTGATACGACTACAAAGGGCTTATTTTAAAAACCTCTTAGTGATCAATTCTTAGAAATTCACTCGTTATAACGAGTCGATTCGTAAGAGCACTCATAAGGCTCGCCAGTGACTTTCCTGTCATTATTACATTTTGAACAGCCCGAATTGTGTATGAGCTTACGCCATAAACTCTGAAGATAAGTGCTTCCAGGAAGCTTCTGTTTAATTCATTTGCAATATTGATAAGCAATTGATTGCCCAATTTTGTCACCGAAATGGACTCACACAGCTAATGCCTGAGTGGTGATTGACCTACCTTGCCAGAGTGGGATTTCCACCCACTGGAATTATTGACCTTGCTCGACCGCACTACGTAAATTTGTGAAGAGCCCTATTTATCAAGTTCCAAATGATAAATATCATTGTGAAATTGTTTTTCATTTAAAGCTTCTATATTGGAAATATCTCTCAGGCTTGCAAATGTCTCATCTATAAGTATTATTAGTTTTTTATGTGTCTCTATATCTACGATATCATTTTTTTCAGAGTTAGCTAACAATAACTTAATTCCAGCAAGTGAATTACCTACAAGGTCATGAACGGTGTTCATAGTGGCTTTGAGAGTACGCATTTTCTCTGCTTCCAGGTCCAGCTTTTGATTAGTATGTCTCTGGATATAGATTCCAAATATTATGATCAGACCGCAGATGATTGCTCGCATCCAAAGCTCATTGGAGTCATTTGGAAATAATTCAAACAATTGTCCCTGATCCAGAACGGAAAAATGAAGCAGCGACTCTCCGAACCATATAATAGCAGCGCTTATGATACTGATGATCAAAATTGAATGTCTCGTTTGAATAAATGACATACCAATATATTTCCTGTTTTGGGTTATTTAAAGAATAAAAAATTGTAACTACTCAGCGTGTTTAGATTTTGCCTCAGAACAAGGCGTTTTTGACCGAAAAATGTGAGCGTATAGAGATACGTGACCATTTTGAGGGCAAAAACAACGCAGTTATGGGGTAAAAGATGAATACGCTGAGTAGTTACAAAAAATTTTTAATGCTAATAATCCTGAGCTAAGCGAAAACCGATAGTACTGTCTCTTTTAGTCGCTGTATTCCAGGTTCGACTGGCCGAAGTCATCTCCTTATGATCAAAGTACCAGCAACCACCTCGTATGACACGGTATTTACAATAATCTGATAAACGGGCTGAACCGTCTTGAGGCGCTTGCTCAAAATGACTGTTCCAGCAATCCTGTGTCCATTCATAGACATTGCCGCTGGTATCATTTAAACCAAAAAGATTAGCTGCAAATGTACCCACAGGTACTGTTTGTCGATACCATGGGTTGGCACAATCAGAACAATTAGCTCTATTATAGCCTTTGTGGCTGCCCCACCAATAAGCTGTCTGAGTACCTGCACGTGCGGCATATTCCCACTCGGCTTCCGTCGGTAACCGATAGGGTTTTTCTGGCATTGCGGCACTATTAAGCCATTTTATAAACAGCTGCACATCATACCAGGAGACATTGGTCACTGGCTGATTACCACGGCCCCAGCTATCCACAGGGATATCATAGCCCGTTTGCAGTACAAATAAATCATATAATTCATAAGTAATTTCATTTTTAGCCAGTTTAAACGCAGCTACTCTCACCGGATGAACGGGTTTAGCAAAAATAACATCATGACTGCCCATCATAAATTCACCTGAAGGTATCTCCAGCATTTGTATGCGATTGAGCAGCGGATGATGTTGCTTAGCTTTCTCAGCAGCAATAGTTTGCTGACAACTCAGACATAACAACATAATCACAGAAAAAAATTGCACAGACTGATGAAAAAAGCGACATTTAGATAAGATGGTTTTCAGGGGAAGCAGTAAGGCAACAGTATGCAGCGGCCCAGGCACATAGGCTATATTTTGCAAGTTCATATAAAGATTATTTGTCTGCTCATTAAATTCCGCACTACTTTTGGCATTCATCAATAATATTCTTTAATGCCTGAACGGGATCAGGTGCTGCTGTAATAGGTCGTCCAATCACTAAATAGTCTGAACCAGACTGCAGGGCCTGAGACGGAGTCATTACTCTTTGCTGATCACCTGCTGCCGACCCTGAAGGTCTTACACCGGGAGTCACCAGACAAAAATCCTGACCAAGTTGTTGTTTTAAGACGCTCACTTCCTGAGGTGAGCAAACCACACCATCCAGACCAGAGTCTCTGGCAAGTCTGGCGAGTCGTAAAACCTGATCAGCAGGTTCAATATCCAGACCTACTTCAGCAATATCCTGACGAGACAGGCTGGTCAGGATAGTCACGCCGATCAACAAAGGTTTATGTTCACTTTTGTCTATGGCTTCACGGGCAAACTGCATCATTTTTCTACCGCCGGAAGCATGCACATTCACCATCCACACGCCCATATCTGCTGCGGCATGACAGGCAGCTGCAACTGTATTGGGAATATCATGAAATTTTAAGTCAAGAAAAACATCAAAACCTTTATTAATCAGCTTTTTGACCAGTGCAGGACCACAACGCACAAATAGTTCTTTGCCGACTTTGAGACGACAAAGTGATGGTTCCAGTTGATCGACTAAAGCTAATGTAGAAGCTTCATCTTTAAAATCCAGAGCAATTATAATTCTTGGTTCTGATGGCATATTTAGTCCTAACAAAATTGTAACTACTCAGTTGTATGTTTGTATGTTTGTATGTTTGTATGTTTATAAGCTTAAGAACTGCTTTTGTCTTTTCTTTTGACATACAACATACAACATACAACATACAACTTACAACTTATAAACAGCCTTACTCACCTTCAATTCCCTGAATAGGTTTTATAGAGCTCCAGGACTTGCAGCTCGGGCAATGCCAAAACATTGATTTACCATTAAATCCACATTGAATACATTGGTAAACGGGCTTGTTTTCCAGCAGCTTGTTGGTAATTTCCTGTAATATCATCAGGTTATCGTGTGCTGTGCCTTTGGTAAAATCTAAACTGATATCAATAAGTGAACTTAAACCACGAATAGAGGGTTTTTTTCGAAGTGAATCAACAATAAAAAGAGCCGCTGATTTATCATCGGCAGTCTGTTGAATCTGTTGAGCATAAAGCAGAATTGAGGTGATGCCGCCATATTTATTTAATACGTGCTCCAGATAAGCTTTTATTTCTTTAGTATTATTGAGTTCTTTATAACACTGTATTAAAGATTCGAGTACTTCAGAGATCAATAGAGGATCCTGTTGCTCCACTCGCCTGTAGGCACGAGTTGCAGCTTTACAGTTGCCAAGGTTGCGATTAATTTCACCTTCGATAATACTGGCACGTACAGATTGCTTATCAGTTCCCAGCGCTTTTTTAACCAGCTTCAAGGCCTCTCTTGAATGACCTGCCTGGTATTTCACTAACGCTAATTCACAGTAAAAATGAGCGACCTGTTGTGAATAGGATTTATTTGATGCAGATTCAAGCTTTTTTGCCGTCAGTATGGCATTTTCCCAATCATGCTCCTGCTGATAAATTGATAACAAACGTTTTAAAGCAGGTGGAACATGAGATTGTTTTTCGATGAGTTCCAGAAAAAGATTTTCCGCTCGATCCAGTAAACCGGCATTCATATAATCTCTGGCTAACTCATACAATGCATCATTGCGCTTAACCAGACTGAGAGATGGTTTAGCAATAATGTTTTGATGAATTTTGATAGCCTGTTCAACTTCGCCCCGCTGGCGATAAAGATTGCCTAATGAAATATGCGTATCAACCGTTTCTTCACCAACCTCAAGCATGCGAACAAAAACATCAATTGCTTTGTCAGTCTGTTCATTAAGAAGATAATTCAAACCTTTGAAATAATCAGAACTTAGGGTGAAGGGTGAGCTGACAGAATTTTTTTCAGTGTTTTTCCGACCGAGAAAAATACCGAGCATAAAAGCAATAACGATGAAAGGTAATACAATAAATAAAGGGGTATTGTCTATCATATTACCAGGGAAAGCCTATTTTTAGAACAGTATTGTTTCAACTGTTCTTATCGGGTGATTCAATAAGAGTCATTGAACTTTCTTTTGATTTTTCGTCAATTTTTGATAATTGTCGTTGTGTACGACGAACCTGATGCCGTAAACTTAAAATGACTATACTATTAATCAGCGTTGCCAGCAAAGCACCCACCATAATAGCACCAACCAGCAGGATTGACAGTGGTTGTGTGACACTGCCATAGTAAAAATTGAACACAACCTCATCAGCATTAACGATAGCTATCGCTACACCAAAAGCCATAAATATTAGCAATATAATAATACTGAGCAATCGTTTCATAAGTTATACCGTAGTTTATTTATGAAATTATTAGATGTCTCTAAAATAAGAGTCTGTTTGGATTAGAGTATCACATTATTACGAGTTTTATTGACTCGCTCTCTTAGTTCTTTCCCTGGTTTAAAATGCGGAACATATTTTGATGCAAGTGTGACTGCATCACCAGTTTTCGGGTTTCTACCTGTTCTGGGTGGACGATAATGCAATGAAAAACTACCAAATCCACGAATTTCAATACGCTCACCAGAAGCCAGAGTTTGTGCCATCAAATCCAGCATCGACTTGACTGCTAACTCAACATCTTTGTAGGCTAATTGAGATTGTTTTTGAGCAAGCGCTTCAATCAACTCAGATTTTGTCATTTTTTAAATTATCCTTAGGTCGATTGGTCATAAGCTTTTGGTCTGTTGTAAATGATTTCACTTTCTATACCCGAAATGTTTTTAATATTTCTATCCCCCATCCCACCTTCAAAAAAGCAGAGACATCAAATAGAGAGCAATTAGAACAGCACAGCTTTGGCCATAATATAAATCAACACCATAATTAAAATTGAGAAACATCTCTCAATTATTATTACTCTTATTATTATAAATTTTTATACAAAAGCATTACTTTCTGAAAAACTTCATCAATCGTCAAGTCAGAAGTATCAATAATATGTGCATCTTTTGCTGCTTTCAGAGGTGATGCACTGCGATTCATGTCTCGCTCATCACGTTCCTGTATTTCCACAATAAGGTCGGCGAGTTTAACATTATTTCCTTTTTCTATCAACTGCTTATAGCGTCTTTTTGCTCTTTCAGCGGCACTGGCCGTTAAAAAAACTTTTAATAATGCATCAGGAAAAATAGTCGTTCCCATATCACGCCCATCGGCAATAAGGCCTGGTAATTGTAAAAAAGCTTTCTGGCGTTTAAATAATGCATCGCGTACCTGAGGTATTGCTGCCACCTTTGAGGCGTTATTTCCAGCCATTTCTGTTCGAATCAGCGCTTCAACTTCCTGCTCATCTAATAAAATACCGCCCAGAGGTAAAAATTTGACGGCAAGATTTTCAGCATGTAGAGCCACTTCTTCACTTGAGTCCAGAGCAATACCATTCTGAACACAGGCAAGTCCAGTCAAACGATATAGTGCACCGCTGTCTAAATAATGCCAATTGAGTTCTGCCGCCAGTAAAGCTGAAATTGTGCCTTTACCGACCCCACCCGGACCGTCGAGAGTAATAACCGGTATACTATTGTGAACCTGAGTCATAGTCTGAGCCATTTGAAATTATCCATTAAGAAAAGGCCTCGTTATGGAGTTATTGAGCATCTACCTGTAGACCTGAAGACCGGGCAAGCGCTATAAAACCCGGAAAAGAGGTATTTACATTGGCGCAGTCTTTAATAGTAATGGTGCTTTTGGCTTTTAAAGCGGCCATGGCAAAGGCCATAGCAATTCGGTGGTCACCGAGACTATCAACAGTCCCTGAATTAAACTCACCACCATTGATGATCATGCCGTCTTCAGTGCCTTCACAATCAATACCCAAAATCTGCATACCATCTATCATAGCCTGAATTCTATCGCTTTCCTTAACGCGTAATTCTTCAGCACCCGTGAGGATAGTTTGTCCCTGTGCACAAGCCGCGGCGATAGCAATGACAGGAAACTCATCAATTGCCAGAGGCACCTGATCTTCCGGGATATGAATTCCCTTTAATTGAGCATGACGAATACGAATATCAGCGACAGGCTCACCGCCCACATCTTTCTTATTAGAAAGGGAAATATCGGCACCCATTTGCTGAAGAATATTAATGATGCCAATACGGGTTGGATTAATGCCAACATGTTGAAGTGTCAGATCAGAGCCTTCTGCAATGCTGGCTCCAACCATAAAAAAAGCTGCTGAAGAAATATCAGAAGGCACATCAATATCACAGGCAGTTAACTGCCCACCACCCTGAAGACATATTTTACTGCGCTGGTCATCCAGTTTTTTTACTTCGAGCTGATAACCAAAGCCCTGCAGCATGCGCTCTGTGTGATCACGAGTGGGTGCAGGTTCAGTCACACAGGTTTCACCCTGAGCATAGAGACCAGCCAGTAAAACACAGGATTTAACCTGTGCACTGGCCATTGGTAAAGTGTAATTAATGCCTGTCAATTGGGTTTTATCATCGCTGTGTATATTTAACGGCGCAGTACCTGCAGCATTTTCATTAGCGCTGGATTTAATGTCTGCACCCATTTGAATCACCGGGTCAATGACACGTTTCATTGGTCTGGATGACAAGGAATGATCACCGGCTAAAGTAATATCAAAGCCCTGTGCAGACAATAATCCGGTTAATAAACGCATCGATGTACCAGAATTACCCAAATCAAGTGCGGCATCTGGTTTTTTAAGCCCATGCATTCCCACACCCTGAATGACAACCCTGCCCTGTTCATCCGGTCCCTGAATTTCAACCCCCATAGCTCTAAAGGCTTTCAAAGTTGCCAGAGAGTCTTCACCCTGTAAAAAACCGGATATCGTCATAGTGCCTTCACTAAGCGAACCCAGCATAATAGAACGGTGTGAAATAGACTTATCACCAGGGACACGAAGCTGACCTGATAAATGACCGCCAGGCTGAGCAATATAGTTAATTAATAGATGTTCTGACATAATATTCCAGTGAGTCGGGATTCTGATTAAATGTACATTATGAGATAATAACTGCAAGCCATTGTTTTTGCAATACATCATTAGTGCTGGCAATCACTTTTCTGGGTACTAATGATTCCTTAAAAACAGCTTCACCATCCATAGTGCAGCTAACACAACCGGACTCTTCAGCAATCAATAATCCTGCAGCATAATCCCATAACATTTGTTTAGCATGAAGATAAATATCAACTCTGCCCATTGCCAGCCAGCACCAATCTAATGCAACCGAACCAAAACTGCGTTGCGAACGATAAGGCGCTTGAGAGACCAGTTTTACTGAAAGTTCAGCAGGTAAACGTTTAAAATCCACTATAGCCAGACATTCTTTTAGAGTTTCAGGTGCTTTGGGTCGAATAATAGCCCGACTATTGAGTTTGGCACCATCACCTTTTAAGGCTGTAAAGCATTCATCACGAACAGGGTCATAGATTAAGCCAAAAATAGTCTGGCCATTAATGATTAATGCTAGTGAAATTGAAAAATAAGGTAATGTTGAAGCAAAATTACTGGTGCCGTCAATGGGATCAAGACACCAGTAACCTGAGTGATTTTTTAATAAAAATGAGTTTAATTCATCTTCAGACAGTTCCTCAGCAAAAAAACCATATTCTGGAAAATATTTTAACAGTTCAGACTTAATACAATCCTGAACTTCAATATCTGCCTGAGTAATCAATGAACCATCAGATTTTGTTTGAGCCTGTACCTTACTAAAGTAAGGCATCAGAACTTCCTTAGAAACAGTTTTAATAATGTCTTCTATTTTATTGATATCTATCATTATTTCTCGTTAATATTTATAGGTGTTATTAAAAAAGTAGGCAATATCAGTCATCGCCTGATATTGTTCAATATCGATATCAGCTTTTTTAAAATCCAGAGCATCCGGGTAACCACTGGCCTGTTCTGCTTTTTGTTTTGCTTCACCTGCCCAGGCGATCACCCATTCAGCAATAGAAGGTATTTGAGAACGAACAATTTGCTCAGTAGCCGTGGATAAAATCTGATAAAAACCATTTCTGGAAAGTGAACCATAGACATCTGCTAATAGCATCATGTTTTGCGTCGATAAGCCCTGTTTCAGCTGCTGTGTTTTTTCCTGCATGAGCAGCTCACGGGTTTTTAAGGAATGAGATTTCAGAGTTTGCTGAATATTCTGATAATTATCTGCACCCTGTGAGTCACTGGAAAAGGCACTGATAAAAGCTTCTAAGACGATTAAAGCTTGGTGAATATTTGCTGTATTTCGGGAACGGGAAATAATTTTTTTGCAAAAAGAATCTAATTGTTTTGGATTAACCTGAATTGTCAGTGTTTTGTCTTCATTCACTATTTTTCTCTATACTATTTTCTACCAGATGATCCCGGCTCTGTTTGGCGCGAACAAATGTTTCTTTTAAAAAATCACCATCGCCTTGCTCAAGGGCTGTACGTAACTTTTGTAAATCCTGAGTAAAAAGATCCAGATGCTCCAATAAGGCGTTTTTATTCGCCAGACAAATATCCTGCCACATGGAGGGATCACTCGAAGCAATACGGGTAAAATCTCTAAAGCCCCCCGCAGCATTTTCAAAAATTTCCTGTTTTTCATCCAGGGTCGTTAAGGTGTTAACCAGAGAAAATGCCAGCAGGTGGGGCAAATGACTGGTTGCAGCCAGGACAAGATCATGGTGACGGGCTTCCATTATGACCACCTGAGCACCAATAGATGTCCATAGCTGAGAAACAAGTTCAACAGCAGCAGCACTGGTTTGTTCAACAGGTGTCAGAATAACCCGATGATTCTGATAAAGCTCGGAAAATGAAGCCTCTACACCACTATTTTCAGTACCGGCAATAGGATGACCGGGGACAAAATTTTCTGGAATTTCATTAAATACAGACTGTGCAGCCTCAATCACACTGAACTTTGTACTGCCGGCATCGGTAATGATGGCACCGTTTTTCATAGCATTTTTAATTTGCGATAAAATTTGTTGAAAGCTGCCCACTGGCGTGGCAATAAATATAAGATCAGCATTTTTTACTGCATCTTTAATATCCAGAAAAAAATCATCTATCACGCCTAAATCCAGTGCTTTTTGAAGATTTTCACTACTTCGACCACAACCGCTGATATGCTCAACCATGCCTGCCTGACGCAGAGCCCTGGCAAATGAACCGCCGATAAGGCCCACACCGATGATGGTCAGATGCTTAATTTTTATATTTTTTTGTGGGGATATCATCAGCAGCTAAGTATTTTTTTCAGCGCCGCAAAAACCCGTTGATTTTCGGCCATAGTACCAATGGATATTCTTAAATATTGCGGCATCTGATAATTGGCAACAGGCCGGGTAATTACACCTTCATAAAGCAATTTCTCATAGACCTGGGCACATTCTGCACCTATTTTCACACAGACAAAGTTGCCTGCGGATGGTATATGGCTTAAACCAAGCGATGTGAAACAATTCACCAGATAGGACATTCCCTGCCGGTTCAGTTCAACGCATTGACGAATATGCTGCTGATCATCAAGCGCGATTGCGGCCGACTCAAGCGCAAAAGTATTATTGTTAAAGGGCTGTCTGACTCGATTAAGTAAATCAGCAATAGATATTGATGAAACAGCATAGCCCACTCGAAAGCTGGCCAGCCCATAGGCTTTAGAAAAAGTGCGAGTTATGACCAGATTGTCGAATTGGTTCAATGTTGCTAACATTGAATGATAATCTTCACAGAAATCTGAACTGGCAGCATATTCTTCATAAGCTTCATCAATCACAACCACGATATGTTCAGGAACCTGGTGCAAAAAATGCAGCAAATCAGTGGCTGACAAACAGGTACCCGTTGGATTATTCGGGTTAGCAATAAAGATTAAACGGGTTTGTTCACTTATGGCATCAAGCATTGCATCCAGATCATAACCCCAGTCAGTCGCCGTTGTTATAACCGCTGTAGCGCCAACGGCCTGAGTTGCTATAGGATAAACAGCAAAGGCATATTGTGAAAAAATAACTTCATCGTTTTTAGCCGCAAAAGTTCTGGCTAATAAATCCAGTATATCATTTGAACCATTACCTAAAGTGATCTGCTCAGCAGATATACTCTGTTTAACCGCTGAAAGTTTGTCAACCAGTTTGTTCTTTAGAATAAAGCCATTACCATCTGGGTATCGGGCTAATTCCAGTGGATTTAATAATAACTGATTCAGGTGGGCAATCACTTTTGGACTGGGCCCGAGAGGATTTTCATTTGAAGCAACTTTAACGGCATTTTTTACACCATACTCACGTTCCAGCTCATCAACAGGTTTACCGGGAATATAAGGCTGCAGCTGAGCAATACTATCTACTGCTTGCGGCTGCTTCATTACAAAACAGCCTTTGGATAGGAGCCCAGTATTTTTAACAGATTTGATTGTTTTTTTATTTCCCGCAAGGCCTTAGCAACAGCAGGATCAGATGAATGACCATCAATGTCAATAAAGAACACATACTGCCATAAACCACTTTTTGAGGGTCTGGACTCAATTCTCGTCATTGACAGGCCGTTTTCGGCAATAGGCTTAAGTAAATTATGCAAAGCACCCGATTTATTGGCTGAAGTCACCATAATGGAAGTTTTATCAAATGACTTCTCTGATGAATGGCTATTTATTGCAGAATTGCTGGAATCGACTTGCTGTTTTCCCAGAATTATAAAACGAGTGGTGTTATCCGGTTCATCCTCAATTCTTTCCGCCAGCAAATTCAGCTGATAAATTTCAGCAGCAGCACTGCTGGCGATGGCAACAGCACCTGCTTCTGTGGATGCCAGTCGAGCAGCTTCTGCATTGCTATTGACCGCAATGCGTTCGATGCCCGGCAGATGACTACCAAGCCATTCCCGACATTGTGCCAGAGACTGCTGGTGAGAATAAATTTTCTTTATGGGTGCATTTTTATCGAGTGAATCCTGCCTGCCCATTAAATAGTGATGAATTCTCAGTGAAACCTCACCACATATTTTCAGGTGAGACTCTATCAGCATATCCAGAGTATGACTGATTACGCCCTCTGTTGAGTTTTCAACGGGTACCACACCATAGTGACAGGAATCGGCATCTACTTCACGAAATACTTCATCAATGCTTGAAAAAGGAATTGTTTTAACAGAATGACCGAAATGCTTTAAAGCTGCCGCCTGAGTAAAGGTGCCTTCAGGTCCTAAAAAAGCAATTTTCATGGGTTGCTCAAGTGCCAGACAGGCAGACATCACTTCACGAAAAAGACGTGCCATTTCTTCATTACTGATAGGGCCTTCATTACGTGCCATGACCTTACGTAATACAGATGCTTCACGTTCAGGGCGATAAAAGGTAACACTTTCGCCATCAGCAATGTCTGATAATTTGGCATCGGCTACCTTCTGAGCACAAGCGGCACGTTGATTCAATAATAACTGAATCTGCTGATCCAGATCATCTATTTGATCACGTATTTGTTTCAGATCTTCACTCAAGCTGCGTCCCTTAAAATAAAGAGTTTAAGATAAAGCTCTAACAGAAAGAACACCTTCTATTGCTTTTAAAGTTTCAACGATATCTGCAGTGACAGCATCATTGACATCAACAATGGTATAAGCCAGTTCACCCTTAGACTTATTGACCATATCAACAATATTCAAACCTGCTTCAGCAAGGATTGAAGATATCTGGCCTAACATATTGGGTACATTGCTATTGGCAATCGTGATACGATGACAACCTTCAGCTTTGGGCATATTAATCTCAGGGAAATTAACAGAAAGTTTAATGTTGCCGTTTTCTAAATATTCACGAACGTTTTCAGAAACAATAATGGCACAGTTGTCCTCGGCATCCTGAGTTGAGGCACCAAGATGCGGCAGAGTCACAACATTAGGTACATCTTTAAGTGTATTATTGGCAAAATCATTGATATAACCATAAATATGACCTGATTTAAGCCCTTCAGCCATGGCTTCATCATCAATAATTCCACCACGGGCGAAATTAAGTATGGTTGCACCTTTTTTCAATAGTTTAATGCGATCAGCATTAAGCATATTTCGAGTCACATCAATGAGAGGCACATGAAAAGTAAGAAAATCCACTTCTGGCAACATGGCATCAAAACTTGCCGCCTGTTTAACACTGGAAGAAATCATCCAGGCACCTTCAACCGTTAAACCGGGATCTAAACCAATAACATGCATGCCCAGATCTTCAGCAACCTTGGCCACTGCACGGCCAATAGCACCCAGGCCAACCACGCCCAGTGTTTTTCCCGGCAGTTCAAAGCCACCAAAATTTTTCTTGCCCGCTTCGACCGCTTTACTAATTTCTTCGTCACTACCTTCCTGACTTTTAGCAAATTCCCAGGCCGGACCGATATGACGTGCAGACATTAACATCCCTGCAAGCACAAGTTCTTTTACGGCATTAGCATTAGCACCCGGTGCATTAAAAACCGGAATACCCACAGCACTCATTTTATCAACCGGGATATTATTAACGCCGGTACCGGCACGACCTACTGCCTTAAGGCTTTCTGGAATGTC
>DAOVUK010000146.1 GCA_030632625.1 Gammaproteobacteria bacterium | reverse complement strand
CCTGGTTTGTACCAGCATGAAAAGCGCTTAGCCCTGCCATTAATCGCATCCAGTGTTATCCTGTTTTATGGCGGCATTGTGTTTTCATTTTATATAGTCTTCCCATTAATGTTTGCATTTTTTACCGCCACCACCCCCGAAGGTGTGGCCATGATGACTGACATCAGCCAGTATCTGGATTTTATTCTAAAAATGTTTTTTGCCTTTGGTGTGGCCTTTGAAGTACCCATTGTCACCATTGTGCTGACCATCACAGGTGTCACTAATGCTGATAAACTCGCTGCAAAACGCCCCTATGTTATTGTTGGTTCTTTCGTTGTCGGCATGCTGCTCACACCTCCGGACATCATTTCCCAAACTCTGCTCGCTATTCCTGTATGGCTGCTGTTTGAATTGGGAATTGTCTTCTCGCGCATCATTGGCAATAGAAAAGCCAGAGAAGAAAAAGAAGCTAATGACAAGACTTCAGCGGGAAATAATGAGCCTTCAGCGGGAAATAATGAGCCTTCAGCTGGAGATAATGAGCCTTCAGCTGGAGATAAAGAGCCTTCAGCGGATAATGAAGAGCATTCTGCAGATGATAGTGAAGAGCCTCGCTACAAAGCCATGACCGATGCAGAGATGGAAGCAGAACTGGATGCTATAGAACGAGAAGAGAAGCCATAGATTCAGACAGTCTGAACCTTATTTACGGTTCTTCACATTATTGCGTACTTTTTGTATTCACTCGGTGAATTCAGCCATTCATAGATAGGGTAGAGACGTTGCATGCAACGTCTCTACGTATGCTTACCACCCTGATCGTTACGTGACTGTAGACAGTCAATCACAAATTATTTTGAATCAGCAACAACCTCAAAAGCAACCTGTTCAAATGAATCCGTTGCCGATAAAACCTGCGAAATAGTCACATTATTTAATTTATCATTATGCCAGACCTTAAGGGTGCTGCCTCTATCATAAACACCTGAGGGCAGGATTAAATGGCGTTTTCCGCCTCTGGCTTTGCTATTATTTGCTGAAATCAAAAAAGCGCGTTGATAGTCACCACCAGCACCAGTGCCTTTCACCCCTTTCACTGCAATTGCGCTGGACTGCACTGCAAGCAACTGCAAACCCACTGCCATTCCCTTACGGGGATTAATCCGTAACCATTTGACAACGGCAAGACAGTAGGCTTTTTCTACCTCCAGACGATAGGCAACCAGCATTCCAACCCCTATCGGCATCTCAATATCATTTTTACTCACTAATAACATGCCATGAGCGCCTTCATTCTTCTGCTTCCAGTTTTCTTCTTTTAAAAGCCGGTTAAACTGATCCTGAGAAGCATGCATATTGACATTGATGATAGAGTCGGCATAAATATGCTGCCATTCATCACCAACTATCTCTGATTCTTCGAGAAAAGGATTGACACTCTGCAGCTCGCCCATGGGATTTCTTTTATTTAATAACTTAGCTTCTTCCAGTAAACTAATTAAATTAATATCTGAATTATCTTCTGGCTGCACCTCTTCCAGCTTGTGCTGCAGCTGTGCATCAATCTCTGCCTGTGGTGCAAAAGGCTTTCTGTGGCTGATAAAATGATGGCAGGCTCTAAACCCTGAAACAAGTTTGATTTCATTGCCGATCAATCGGCGTTCTTCTGAACGTGCCTCATTAACACTTATCTCATTGTTAATGCGCTGCAGTATTTCATTGTGTCTGCGCGCCTGATAAGACAAAGCATGCTCTTGTTTTTGTTGGTTAATCTTCGCCAGATAAACATCCAGAAACACCCTCAGTTTATCCACAGCAACAATACGGCCTTCAAATTGTGCCGTACCTGACTCTTTAGTATCATTTTCCCGGTTAAAATAGTGTGGCGGTTTATCCGACAACAGATTAACAACAAACTTATTGTCGAGCATGTGCTGTGCATAACCGGAAATTTCGCAATGTTCAACCCAGTCTGACATCAGATGATAAATTTTACGTGCCTCAAGACTCATCAGACGATAGGGATCCAATATTTTTAAAATGGCGATCTGTAGATAAATATTCCTGATAGATGTCTGCTGTTTGATCACATCATCCTGGGCACCAATTCTTTCTGCTAATAAATAAAGTTGATTTAATTCCTGCCACATATAGGGCGGTTCTGACAAATAGAATTCAAAGCGCTCAACCAGTAAACGTGACAGGTAGAAAAGTGCCATAAACAATGACTCGGGTATCAAGCTGCCGATATAATGATTAACATATTCTTTATTCAGGGCAATATCCTGAATAATAATCTGATAAGCTACCGAGCTTTCCAATAAAAGTTGTTGTAATCTGTTTATAAGCGATTGATATTCTTCATTAACTGGAAAAACAATTCGATTGCTTTTTTCAAATAACTGGTTCAGCTCATTTTTAATCTCAACATCTAAAATAGCCATTATTGACATTCTTTTAGCCGGCTCACATTGAATACGATTCAGTTTAGTCAGGGTATCCAGAAATTCCATATGATCCGTGTGATCGCGCTTATTCAGCCAGTTCTGGATAGAAATTTCATCAGGTCTGATCCCCTGATAATTATCGGAGACAACTTCTTGCTGTGGAATACGTAACCGGGGTGAAAACATAATGAGTTCCAAAAATTTATATCTATTATTCGATTATAACCCATACAGACAGTTTCTCTATGGATGTTTCAGCTACTATTGTTAAGGGGCCGTGGAAATTTTATTATTTCCACGGCCCTAAAACACATACTGCCATTATTTCCAAAATGAAGAAACGGCTATACCCTTAGCCCCTGCTTGCTTAGCATCAGTCAGATCAGAAGCCTGCATACCCCCCAATGCATAAACCGGACACTGAACATGTGCAATCATTTGCTTAAATTTCTGCCAGCCTATCGCTTCTAATTCAGGATGGCTTGATGTTGCTTTGACTGGCGACAGTAATAAAATATCAGCACCCAATTTTTCAGCCTGTGTCATTTCTTCCAGATTGTGGCATGAGACAGATAACAGGTGTTGTTCTGCAATAGGTCTACTATCATATTCAAATAAAACCCGGCTGTTTAAATGCAGACCGTCGGCATGAGCCTGAGTAAAAATATCAATAGATGCAGCCAATAATAAAATACTATTGAACTGTCTGCACACTGATTCTGCAATCTTAGCTAAGGCTAAATATTCACTGTTTTCAATATTCTTTTTTCTCAATTGAACCACTTTATTACTCTGTGACAAGGCATTGCTTAATTTGTTTTTAAAATCAATATGATCATCAAATTGACCAGTCATCATATAAAGTTCTGATAAGGATTCAGTTGTGTGAGCCATACATTATTCCCATTAATTAAGTCTGTTATTTACGATATTGTCATACTATACTTTATAAATACACTACAATAACAATGCGCCGATAATAATTGCTAATATGTCACCCCTGAGACTCTTATGAAAAACAAAATAGCAGCCACTCAAAAGGAACGAGTGATGCGCGACAATGATTTTATTGTATCTAAAACGGACTTGAAAGGTAAAATCACCTATGCCAATGAGATTTTTATCGAATTTTCAGGCTATTCGCAATATGAACTACTCAATACACAGCATAATATTATCCGTCACCCGGATATGCCAAGATCTGTTTTTGAGCTATTATGGAAAACGTTACAATCGGGTCAGGAATTTAATGGTTATGTCAAAAACATGTCCAAAGATGGCGGTTTTTACTGGGTGTTTGCCAATGTCACTCCCAGCTATGATAATAATCATAAAATGATTGGTTATTACTCGGTCCGGCGTAAACCTTCGCTGCAGGCTCTGGCTGTCATTGAGCCGATATATAAAGAAATGCTGACGGCTGAAAAAAATAGCGCTGCAAAAAATGCGATGGCAGTTTCCACAGCACTGTTAATAACAAAACTGGAACAACAGGGAGTCAGCTATGAGCAATTTGCTCTCTCGATTTGAAGCAAAAACTTTAATAACACTGATTGGGGTCCTGTTAATCACTTTTCCTGTTTATTCATTTATCCGTCACGGGCTGGATCCGATAGTGATTGCTCTGCTGATTATTGCTGTTATTTTGCTGGTTTTATTAAACAGACAAAATCGCTACCGTGCAGAAATGGAACAGGCACTGCAGCGAGTCACCAACAATATGGTACAGGGTAAACTGGAAGATCGCATTTTTCCCATCAATAAATCCATCACAACACCGGTGAACGATATTGCCCTTAAAGTGAACGGGACACTGGATCAAATGGAAACATTTATCCGGGAAGTTCATACGGTTTTTGAGTGTATCTGGGATGGAAAATTCTATAGAAGCACTTTTCCAGTGGGTGTACATGGTGTGTTTGCCCAGATACTCTCAGAGATTGATAAAACCGTGAGTCAGATGGAAGACGGCTATTGGCAAAAACAAAAAGATGAATTATTGTTTGAACTGGATAAATTAAGAAATATTAAGCTTCTGGAGAATCTGAAGAAAAACCAGGCTGATCTGATATTAATGGCTGCTGAAATGTCGCATGTTGAAACCACATCAGCAGAATCAGCAGAAACAGCACAAAAAAGTGAGCAAACGGTTAAAGAGGTATTAGATAACATCAGCCAGCTGATTCACTCTATTGAAACTATGCGCGGCTCAACGCAAACTTTAAGTGAAGCCAGTAAGGAAATTACTGAAGTGACCTCATTCATTGCCGGTGTTGCGGATAAAACCAACTTACTGGCCTTAAATGCAGCCATTGAAGCAGCAAGAGCCGGAGAAGCCGGCCGGGGGTTTGCTGTGGTGGCTGATGAAGTGAGAAATCTTGCGGTGGAGACTAAGGAGGCAACCGATAATATTACCCGTATTATTAAACAGCTGGTTGATTCCAGTACCACTATTTTTAATGACACTGAAAAAATGAATGAACTGTCTCAGAAATCACATCAGGTTATTAACGAATTTAAACAAAATTTTGCCCGTTTTTCAGAAGTTTCCCAAAAAACGCTGGAAGTGGTCAGCCATACTCGTCTGATCAGTTTCGCCACACTGGCCAAAGTTGATCACATTGTTTATGTACAAAAAGCTTACCGGATACTGGATACCGGTCGGGATTCGCAGGAAGCAAAAGATGTCGAGATCAATGATCAAAATTGCCGTTTCGGCCTATGGCTGCAGGATGATACGGGTGGTTCTCAATATAGTCACTTGCCTGCCTATACTAAACTGCAGGTGCCGCATCACGCTGTACACTCTAACGTGCATCAGATTCTGGACATTATTGCACGTGATGACTGGCTGCGCAGCAAGCAATTACAAACTCAGATTCTGGACTATTTTAAATTAACAGAAGCCAGTAGTGATGAGGTTTTAGCTCTGGTTGATACACTTGTTGAAGAAAAAAAGCGCTTTGAATCCACAACAAATAACTGTTCCTGAAGAGCGTTCACTTTTCGGGAATATACTGCCCGTACAAGAGGACAGCGACATATCAATCAGGTAAGTTTTTGGCGCTTTTGTCGGGCAAGCAGTTTTTCTACTCTTTCCATACTAATAGTATCCGGTATAAATTTATTTCCCCAGATAACCATTTCTTTTAAAACCGGAGCCAGGGCCTCACCCTTTTCTGTTAATTGATAGGCATAACGGACGGGGCGCTGCTGGTAACTTTGTTTACTGATAATGCCTGCAGACTGCAGACGTTTCAATCGCTCAGCCAGGATATTGCTAGGAATTTTCTCGGCTGAGTTCTGAAATTCACTATAGGTTTTTTTACCCAGGTAAAGGTCACGAACCACCAGCAGAGTCCATTTATCACCAAGAATATCCAGGGTGTTGGCGATAGCACAGGCAGAGCGTTTGAATTCGGGCTTTGTCTTCATAAACTAAGTATAGCATTCAACCTTTATGATTCATAACTTGCATTTTTAAAGTAACTAATTTAAGCTGTAGTAACTTTAAAAAAGAAAGTGACTAGTTTATTGAGTGTCACCAGCGGAGTAAACGATGAAATTAACACTTTATGGATTAAAAAAAACACGCTCTATGCGGCCGCAATGGCTGCTGGAAGAATTAGGTCTGGATTATACATACATTGAGATTGATATCTTTAAGAGCGAGGGCATGACTAAAAAATACAGGAAAATTCATCCCTATGGCCAGGTACCGGCATTGGAGATCGATGGTAAAGTCATCTTTGAATCAGGCGCTATCTGCCATTGGCTGACCGATCAGTTTCCACAGCAGGGACTGGCTCCGGCACTGGATGATCCTCTCAGAGCTGAATATGAGCAGTGGATGTTTTATGCACCGGCAACTCTGGAACCGCCCGCCTTTAACTATTTGCTGCACACCCGGATTTTACCCGAGGACAAGCGGGTTAAGGCCATTGCTGACTGGAATAAAAAACAAACTATCTATACTCTGAAAATACTCAATGGTTTATTAAAAGATAAACAATATTTATTGGGTGAGCAATTCTCGACCGCAGATATTATGCTGGCATACCTGCTGTTCTGGGTTCCTGATATACTGCAGCGATTTTCTGTATTGCATGATTATTGTCAGCGACTAGGTAATAGAGAGGCTTATCAGAAAATAAAATAGGGTTCATCACAAAAGTCCGTACTTTTATTAAAAATATAAATAAGCATTAGCATCAGAGCAGACGAAGTCCTCAGTTGTATGTTGCTATGTTTTTAACATAGAAACGGTCCGCTTATCGACCCGGCTCATAAGATTCATATTGCGGTAAATTCCCGCTAATATCTTCCCAGTTCGCCTTTGAGGTGGTAAATATATGTGCCTCAGGTCGTTCACTCACATCAGAAAAAACTGTCCCTAAGCGAATCCGTACCTGATCGGGCTTTGATTTTGTCTTACTTACAATGGGCGAGCCGCAAATCCTGCAGAAGTACTTTGTCTGCCCAGGTGTTGCTTCATAAGCAGTGAGTTTATCTTCACCACAGAGTATTTTAAAATCACATGACTTTACAATACCATTAGTTGCAAAGGCACTCCCCTGAGCTTTTCGGCATTGTGAGCAATGACAATGTACGATATGACTAATCTGACCTTTAATTTCAAACTGGACAGCAGCACAAAGACAACGGCCTGAGTACATATTATTTTTCTCCCGGTGATCAGTTACTCAATTCAGTCATATTAAATAAGAAATAAATCAGATAAAACCGACTAAATAATTCAACATAAGCCATCTATTTTTAGCGTTCAGTCCATATAAAATTCGGCTCTTCACAAAAATGCGTACTTTTCCAAATTGTAGAGAGAAGGCATGCCTTCTCTCTACGGTCACGTAATGACCGCCAGGGTGGTAAGCATACGTAGAGACGTTGCATGCAACGTCTCTACCCTATCTATGAATG
>DAOVUK010000043.1 GCA_030632625.1 Gammaproteobacteria bacterium | reverse complement strand
TGAATATGCACTGAGTATTATTAAACATATCTTTATCTCTATTGAGAAAGATGCCTGGATTACCAGGCCGGTTAAAAAACTATTAACGTTATTACAAATCCCATTACTAAAAATTTCCCTGCTGCAAAAAGATTTTCTTGACCCCTCATCAAATCCTGTTCGAATTTTAATCAATAAATTAGCCTTGATTGATTCCAGTGATGAAAAAAACAATTTTTATCTTAAGGCTCATTCAGTTGTTCTGTATGTGTTAAAACACTATGACAATGATTTGCATGTGTTTTCTAAAGTGCATGAAACCCTGACTGAACTCCTGGATATTCAGTCAAATCTCTATAATAAAAATGTGAGTCGGGTTATTACTAACTGGAATGCTCAACAGGTTGTGAGCAATGAACTGGCTGCTCGACTTGCCGGGCAATCAATACCCATGGTAATTGCAGATTTTATCAACTATCAATGGCTGCCGATTCTAGTTTTTACTTATATCAATCATGGTAATGATTCTGCCCAGTGGCGCCAATATCTCCAGGCTCTGGATATGTTGATTTTGAGAATCAACGAGGAGATTTGTGATGAGCTGATTGATCAGAACGTGATTCTGTTTATTATTAAACAGGGTCTGGAAGAAAACGGGCAATACAATAAAAAAATAATGGATGGTATTGAATTATTCCTGGAAAAGGGTAAATCCGGCAGAAAAATTTTACTGAACCATGAAAATATCACTGAATTATTACTTAATGGTTATGCACTTTCTGATAAGTCTGCAATTGCCAGCTTAAATGACAATGACAATGATAAAGCGGATGATGCAATGACTCTTACTAACAAAGCCATTGCAAAGCGGCTGAAAGTCTATGACTATCTGCTCTTTAAACAAGGTCTTAAACAAGGTCTTAAACAAGGTATTAAACAAGATCATAAAACTGCACGTCTGCAGTTTGTCTGGGGCAGCGATGCTCAAAATGTGTTTGTTTTTTCGGGCAGAACGGGACAGCAGCAGGCTGTTTTTAATCTGTCAGAAGTTGTTTCTATGCTCAATAATGGCCAGTTAGTTCAAACCAAGGATTATGATTTACCCTTATTAGAAAGATGTATGTATGCCACTCTGGGCGATGTGCATGATGACATTGCTAAAGAGAGTGCTAAAGAGAGTGTTATTGATAAACTGACCGGCTTAATCAACCACAAAGAATTTATACGTCTTATGCATGAAAAGCTGGATCAAAAAGAGCCGGCAAACTCTCCGGCTTTTGAATGTGCATTTTGTTTTATCGATATTGATCACTTCAGTTTAATTAATGATACCTGCGGATATGAAGCAGGGGATCAATATATTGCTGAAATTTCACAGGTGATTAGCCGGGAAGTTGCTGAAGATGTGATCATTGCCCGTTATGGTACCGATGAGTTTATCTTAATGCTGCCTGAACATTCCCAGGCTGAGGCAAAGTCGGTATCCGAAGCTCAGCGTAAAGCCATCAGTCAATACCAGTTTAAATGGCAGGATAAAGAATTTGCCATGACTTCCAGTATCGGGCTGGTTTCTGTCAGTGAATACCAGGATGTGATGGTATTCTTAAAAGCGGTTATAACGGCTGCAAAAATTGCTAAAGAAATGGGTCGTAACCGGGTCCATATATTTGAATATGATGCTCTGAAACTGAGTCACCATCAGGATCTGCAGATCTGGGCAACCCGTATTGAGCAAATGATTAAAAATAACCAGCTGGATATTCGCTGCCAGCGTCTGCATCCCATACTGGATGAAACAACGCTACAGCATTATGAAATGCTGTTAGTTGTAAAAGATGAAAATGGCGGTTATTTACCTCCGGCTAAGTTTATTGAAGCTGCAGAACTTTATAACAAAATGATTGATGTCGATCGCTGGGTAATTCGTTATGTGTTTGACTGGTTCAGCAGACATCCTGAGCAGTTAGAAATAATGGGCGGCATTGCCATTAATTTATCCGGGCAAAGTTTAAACGATGTTGATTTTTATCCGTTTATACAAGATATTTTTCAACAATACCCCACGATACCGCATGACAGAATTTGCTTTGAAATCACAGAAACAATGGCTGTCGACAATATGAGTTATGCTAATAATATCATCCATTTAATCAAGGAAATGGGCTGTGAATTTTCTCTGGATGACTTTGGTACGGGACTGTCTTCCTATGCTTATTTAAAAAATCTGCCTGTTGATTATCTTAAGATCGATGGTGTATTTATTAAAGATATTGTTAATAACCCAGCGGATAGAGCAATGGTCAAATCCATTAATGAAATTGGTCATTTTCTGGGCATGAAAACGGTTGCAGAATATGTTGAAAATGATGGAATTGTTACTGTTTTAAGGGAAATAGGAGTCAATTATGCTCAGGGATTTGGTATCGAAAAACCCATTTTAATCTCTGAATATATGCAGCTTATCAATTCACGAAAAATTCAGGACGCTAATGAAAAACTTAATCAGCTCTGCAGTGACTACGCAGTAAGCATGCATTAATGAGGCATTAACAGCTTCAGGGCTGAGCGTTGATAATCTGACCATTCACAGCCTTGCTGTCGTCGCCCATCAGGTACAGATAACTGTTCATAATATCATCAGGTGCGGCAATCGTTGCCGGGTTTTCACCCGGAAAAGCTTTGGATCGCATTGTTGTTGCTACTTTGCCGGGGTTAATGCTGTTAAAACGAATGGGGGTGTTGACTTCCATTTCATCCGCCAGAATTTGCATTAAATTATCACCAGCGGCCTTACTGATCCCATAAGCGCCCCAATAAGCCTTACCTTTAATACCGACATCATCACTGGTGAAAACAACTGAAGCACTCGCCGACTTCTCCAATAGAGGCAGACATATTCTGGTCAGCATGTAGGGCGCATTAAGGTTGACCTGCATCACTTTACCCCAGTGTCCCATGTCATACTGAGAAATAGGCATAAGAGAACCAAGCAGAGCGGCATTGTGTAAGATACCGTCAAGACGACCAAACTCATCATCAAGTGTGGTCTGCATATCTTCATAATCTTTGCTGGTAGCACCTTCAAGATTCATAGGATATATTGCGGGCTGGGGACCATTTGCCTGCTCAATTTCATCATAAACCACTTCCAGTTTATCAAGCGTTTTGCCTAATAAAATCACCGTTGCGCCATATTGGGCAAAGGTTTTTGCTGCAACTTTACCAATACCATCGCCTGCACCGGTCACCAGAATAATCCGATCTTTTAATAAATGAGCCGGTGCGGAATAGTTATGCATTTAGAGGTTCCTCTGGTGATGAAACAAGAATGTTACTTAATATTTTAGCTATAATTTGCTATAGGGTAAAGCGGCGGCTGCAGTTTCTACTAATAATTTTTTCTGCAGCAGAGCAGCCGCTTCTAATCGCTCCTTCCAGAGTAGCGGGATAATGAGTATTAGTGTAGTCACCAGCAAGATAAAGCCCTGAAATATGAGTGTCATTGCAGGGACGCTGCTGTTCAATATTGACCCGACAGCTAAAGGTTGCTCTTTTTTCAGTGATAACCTGATAATCGATCACTTCAGGTAAGTCAGAAACACATAAACACAATTCCTGATGAATGGTCTGGGCAAGCACTGCATGAGACATTTGAGTGTGTTTGCCGGGGCCGCTGACTATTACTGCTATTAAACCCGGTTGAGCTGTTAATGAGCGATCGATAGCCCATTGAGCGGTGCTATGAAATAAACCGATCATCCTTCCTGATAGTTTGGTTGATGGGGGATACTGGAGATAGATCGTACAAATGGGTTCGTATTGAAAATCCAGTGATGCACTGGCCGGCCTGAGTAGTTTTGCAGAATTCAATAATGATAGATTACTCTGCATCTGTAGTAATTGTTCGGCAATACGGGCAGGTGTTGCGATAACAAGGGTATGACATTGATAGTGCTGTTTTGTGGTTTTAATTAAAAAACGATGTTCAGTTTCCTGCTGCATGTTTTGTTCAGCAGCTCCAACAATTTCCAGCGCAAGCATTTTTTCACCACAGTTGATCTGTCCGCCATGACGGGTAATAAATTCAATGGCAGGTGCACAAAATAGTCGGGATAGATCCTGTCGAAAAAATAACAGATCGGAATTCTCACGTTTGCCATTAAAGCTGTCTTTTAAAACATTCAGAAAAACCCGGGCCGAAGCATATTTTATCGGGGTATTCATGGTTGCCAGACAAAGTGGCTCCCAGAGAGCAGCAATTATTTCAGGTGTTTGAGAGTGCTTTAATAGTAAATCACTGACACTTATATCCTGTTTAATCTTATAGCCGCTAATCGATAGTCTCAGAGCCATTTTTACAATTAAAAAACGCTGGGAGAAATTTAAGCCTTTCATTTGCATGAAGGCAAAGAGTAAATGCAGTGGTGCTGGCAGGGACGGCGCCTTTAATTGAATTAATGCATTGTCCGGAGAATAAAGATTCAATTCTAATGTATGACGTTCCAGAATGTCATTTTCCTTAATGCCAAGACGTTTAAAAAGGCTGAGAGTTGAGTGATAAGCACCCAGCATAATATGCTGACCATTATCAACAGATTGAGCAGCAGAGAAATTTTTAAAATTAACCGATCTGGCTCGACCGCCTGCCTGGCGTGCAGCTTCAAGCAGACAGACCTTATACCCCTGATGTGCCAATGTGACTGCGCAGGCAAGACCGCTCCAGCCGGCACCTATGATGAAAATTTCATTGTTATTCACTTTTTTATCAAAATTCGAAGAAGAAGGTGCCTGCCTGTCGCTGCTGATGTTGAGATTATGACTTAAGTTTTTGGCTGATTTTGTATTCACGACGGGCTATAGTCCATGCAATCCAGAGTTTTTTAAATTTGGCAATGCTTACTTTTTTCTCTAGAACCGGATAATTCTGAGACTGTATTTTTTTTAACAAAGCAAAGTAAATTTCTGCCATAATAATGCCTGTTTTCTGGGCATAGCGATCGTTTTGTGCAAGAGAAGAGAATGCTTTTTTATAGTAGTGCTCTGCTCTTTCTGCCTGGCAGGCAAATAATGCCTGAGTTTGAGCCGTGTTCTGCCCTTTAACAAGCATTGACTGAGTCACACCAAAGTGTACTAATTCATCCTGAGGCAGGTAAATTCGTCCCCGCCGGGCGTCCTCTTTAACATCTCTTAAAATATTGATAAGTTGCAGAGCGATACCCAGATTATGGGCATACTCATGCGCGCTGCTGTTTTTATAGCCTAAAATTTCTATAGTAAGCAGTCCGACAGTTGCAGCAGCCCGGTAACAATATTGAGAAAGCTCTTTAAAGCTGGCATACTGCTTTTTATAGAGGTCCATTTCCATACCGGATATGAGATCTAAAAAGTATTTTTCCTGTAAAGGAAAGTGCCTGATGGCCGTTTTTAAAGCCAGTGTCACCGGATGACCGGGTTTAGCATGAAAAAGGCTGTGAATTTCATCACGCCACCAGTTGAGTTTACTGGCGGCAATAGACTGATCTGAACATTCATCAACCACATCATCAACTTCTCTGCAATAGGCGTATAACGCAGTCATTGCCTGTCTTTGAGTATCGTTTAAAAATAAAAAACTATAATAAAAACTGGAACTGCTTTGCTGCGTTTTTGCCTGACAATATTCATCGGGTGTCATATTGATATCATAAAATTAGTTACTAAAGAGAGCTTTAAACACAAGCTTGTACAAGAACGATTAAACAAATACAATAAAAAGCCTAAAACATATGAAAATTCACTAATATCTCACATTATTCTAGTAAATGTTCTATTATTATAAGATTAGTAACAGCTGTTTGGTAGTGACTTGCTAACGTTTTTCACAAAAAGTTGACTAAATATTGACTAACAAGTTGTTAATCCAATGTTATTGAATCATAAGGAAAACCGGACTATGTCTGCAGTCGATAAAGAAGTTAATTACTCTGTGGTTTTTATGGGAGAAATTATTATCGGCTTTGAAAAACAGCAGGTATTAAAAAACCTGGCCAATATTACCCGTTTATCCAGTGAAGAAATTGAAAAAAGATTCTTTAACAAGGCAGCCGGGCGGGTGATTATTAAAAAAACCAGTGATTTGGAAAAAGCCAGACAGTATCATGGAAAATTCTCAAGAGCCGGTATAGCTGTGGGGATTCAGATGGATTTTGAAGAGCTTGAATAGAGACAACACATGCCCTGTCTCTATGGCCATTTAAAGGGAAATAAAAAAAGTAACTACTCAGCGTATTCATCTTTTACCACATAACGGCGTTGTTTTTTCCCTCAAAATGGTCACGTATTTGTATACGCTCACATTTCTCGGGCCTTCTTATAAATAAAGAGGGCCTTGTTCTGAGGCAAAATCTAAACACGCTGAATAGTTACGTAAATTTTTATATCTTATGCCGTAAACCGTAAACTGCTCAAGGTTTAGGCAAGGCATTGGCCAGACGACGTGTTTCCTGGAGTAATTCTGAGGTGGAGTTACCCAGACAGGTAAAATGTCCCATTTTGCGTCCAGCTCTGGCTTCTCTCTTGCCATATAAATGCAGTTTAACATTGGGATTTGATAACAGCTGTGCCCAGTCAGGTTCACCATTGGACCAGATATCACCTAAAATATTAAACATAACCACCGGTGATAAAAGTTCAATGCTGCCTGCAGGCAGTCCACACAGCATTCTTACCTGTTGTTCGAACTGCGATGTTTTACAGGCATCGATGGTGTAATGGCCGCTATTATGAGGTCTTGGTGCCACTTCATTGATCAGCAGACGATCATCGCTGGTATAGAAGAATTCGACGGCCATAACACCGCAATAATCAAGTTTTTCTGAAAATTCAGAGGCTTCATTGATGGCCCGATCAAGAATTCGTTTGGGCATGCTGCTGGGCACTGAGGTGTATTCAAGTATGCCGTTAACATGATGGTTTTCACCAACAGGATAACAGGTAATTTCACCATCATAAGCACGGGCCAGTACCACCGAAACTTCGGTGGCGAGATTCACTTTTTCTTCCAGAACACAATGCACTGAACCCATCGCTTCAAAGGCATTGCTGGCTTCATCCAGATTATTAACGATTGCCTGGCCTTTACCATCATAGCCAAAGCTGGCCACTTTCAAAATAGCGGTACCGCCAATTTGTGTTAAGGCAAAGTCCAGATCGTCCTTTTCATAAATTGGAAAAAAACGGGCAGTATCGAAACCGTTATCAGCCAGAAAGGTTTTTTCTGCGATACGATTCTGGGCAATTTCAACTGCTGCGGATGAAGGTCTGACCGGCACCGATTGTTCAAGTTTTTTTAAAGTTTCTGACGGTATATTTTCAAATTCAGTGGTTATCGCAGCACAATTATTACTCAGCTGCTCAATGGCCCAGTGATCACTATAGGAGGCGTGGATATGTTCGTCAGCAATTCTGCCTGCCGGACTGTCGGGATCAGGGTCAAGTACAATCACATGATAACCCATCGCATGTGCTGCCATAACGAACATTCTTCCCAGCTGGCCGCCGCCAAGCATTCCCAGAGTCTTTCCTGGCAGAATCATGATGTAGTCCTCGTAACTTATGTTAATTTCAGGGTTAAATTTCAGGCAATTCCATATTCAGTACAGCTTGAGCCTGTTTTTCTCTGAATGCCTGTAGTTTATCAGCTATTGCCTGATCTTCAATAGATAATATAGAGGCTGCATATAAACCGGCATTGGCCGCACCGGCTTCACCAATGGCAAAGGTTGCAACAGGAATACCTTTGGGCATCTGCACAATGGAGAGTAATGAATCCATACCTTTTAAGTGGCGTGAATTAACCGGAACACCCAATATGGGTAGTGTTGTTTTTGCAGCTAGCATTCCAGGAAGGTGTGCGGCACCGCCAGCACCGGCAATAATGCACTTCAGGCCCCGATCTCTTGCCTGTTCTGCGTATTGATACAGTAAGTCAGGGGTACGGTGAGCTGAAACCACTTTAGATTCATAAGGAATGCCCAGATCATGAAGCTGCTGGCAGGCATTTTTCATCACGTCCCAGTCACTATTACTGCCCATTACTACTCCGACAACAGACGTTTTTTTACTGTTACTCATATTTAATTCATCATTTATTTTGTGTTTGCTCTAAAACAGAAAAAGGACGGTGATACCGTCCTTTTTCATTTTTAGATCTTTAAATCAAAAAACGTATTAAAGCGCTGTTTTAAGAGATTTTAGGATCAAGTTCACCACTGGCATAGCGGGCAATCATAGATTCTAAGGTTTGAACTTTAATCTTAGATGCATGACCTGCACTGCCAAAGGCTTCAAAACGTGCTTTACAAATACCGCTCATTGCAGCAGTAGACGCTTTAAGGAATTTACGCGGATCAAAGTTAGCGGTGTTTTCAGACATAAATTTACGCACAGCACCAGTAGATGCCATACGTAAATCAGTATCAATATTCACTTTACGCACACCGTTTTTGATACCTTCAACAATTTCTCCGACAGGTACACCATAAGTCTGTCCCATATCACCACCATAGTTATTGATGATTTCTAACCATTCCTGTGGTACCGAAGAAGAACCGTGCATCACCAGGTGAGTATCAGGAATGCGCTTATGAATTTCAACAATCCGGTCGATACGTAAAACGTCGCCTTCGGGCTCTTTGGTGAATTTATAAGCACCATGAGAAGTACCAATTGCGATAGCAAGTGCATCAACACCTGTTTCTTTGACGAAAGTAGCCGCTTCTTCAGGATCAGTTAATAACATATCCAGATCCAGCTTGCCTTCAGCACCATGGCCGTCTTCTTCACCCATCATGCCGGTTTCAAGTGAACCCAAACAACCCAGTTCACCTTCAACTGAAACACCACCGGCGTGAGCCATTTTGACCACTTCAAGTGTGGTATCCACATTGTATTCAAAGCTTGAAGGTGTTTTCATATCAGCCATCAGGGAACCATCCATCATAACTGAGGTGAAGCCTGACTGAATAGAACGCAGACAAACTGCAGGCTCAGAGCCATGATCCTGGTGCATAACAACAGGAATATGAGGGTACATTTCAACGGCAGCTGAAATCATATGACGTAGGAATGGTTCGCCGGCATAAGAGCGGGCACCCGCTGAACCCTGCATAATAACCGGAGAGTCGGTTTCATCTGCAGCTTGCATGATGGCATGAACCTGCTCCATATTGTTGACATTAAAAGCGGGCAGACCAAAGCTGTTTTCAGCAGCATAGTCCAGTAATTGACGCATTGAAATCAAGGCCATTTTGGCTCTCCTTAACTTGGTTTATTTATTTGGTTTATCTAATAAATGTTATAAATCTACTTTTATTCTTCAAAATCCGGATCAATTAATTCACCGACTTTAACTATTTTCATGGCGTTAGTGCCGCCCATAACTCCGGATAAATCACCTTTGGTGATAACCACCAGATCGCCGTCCCGGACAGTACCGCGACGTTTTAGTTCATCAACCACTTCCATATTTAATGCTGCATGGTCAGTGGTTGTTATATCAAAACTGACGGGTACAACACCACGATAAAGTGTCACTTTACGGCGTGTATCAAGATGTCCTGTAAAGGCAAAAATAGGAATACCTGAGCCAATACGAGACATCCATAATGGTGTAGAGCCTGATTCAGTCAGGGCAACAATCGCTTTCACTTTAAGATGATTAGCAGTATACATTGTTGACATGGCAATGGCTTCATCGATGTACTTAAATTCCGTATGTATGCGATGATCCGACTGACTTACCTGACGCTGTTTTTCTGCTTCACGACAAATTCTATCCATGGCTATAATGGCCTTTTCAGGGAATTTACCGGCCGCCGTCTCAGCGGATAACATCACTGCATCAGTACCATCCAGCACAGCATTGGCGACATCAAAGACTTCGGCTCTGGTGGGTATCTGATTTTCAATCATGGATTCCATCATCTGGGTGGCAGTGATAACTACCCGATTCATGGTTCTTGCCAGACTGATAAGACGTTTCTGAATAGGGGGTAATGCTGCATCGCCGATTTCCACACCTAAATCGCCGCGGGCAATCATAATGGCATCGGAAGCATCGATTATCTCTTCAATACAATTCAGAGCTTCGGCGCGCTCAATTTTAGCAACAATACCGCCATGACCGCCTGCTTCTCTTAATAATTTTCTGGCCTGATGGATATCATCAGCACAAACCGGGAATGAGACAGCAAGATAGTCTGCACCCATTTGCGCTGCTGTTTTAATATCATTTTTATCTTTTTCACTTAAAGCCGCAGCCGAAAGGCCGCCGCCCTGCAGGTTAATGCCTTTTCGATCGGATAATTTGCCACCGACAACTATGCGGCAAACAACTTCATGCTTTTCAATATGATCGACCCAGAACACCAGACGACCATCATCAACCAGCAGGTTGTCACCGCGTTTAACGTCATCAACCAATGCTTTATAACTGATGCCAACCCGGTTTTGATCACCCTTTCCCTTGGCAAGAGCGGCATCAAAAATGAATTCGTCGCCTTCGATTAATTCAATGGGGCCATCTCGAAAGCGTTCAATACGGATCTTGGGACCTTGCAGATCGGCAAGAACCCCGACCTGACGACCAAAAGCCCGTGCCCTGGTACGCAGTTTCTCAGCACGTGATAAATGTTCTTCAGCTGTGCCATGCGAAAAATTAATGCGCACCACATCAACACCGGCTTCAATGATCTTATCTAATACTTTAGGATCATCGGTTGCCGGGCCCAGTGTTGCCAGAATTTTTGTGCGTCTAAACATTCAGTTCTCTGCAGTCTCTAAAGTAAAGAGTTAAAATCAAGGGTTAAATTAATGACTTAAATCAACCTTTAGCGCGTTCTTCGAGGATTGCAACTGCAGGTAGTTTTTTGCCTTCCAGGAATTCAAGGAAAGCACCACCGCCTGTTGAAATATAAGAAACTTTATCAGCAATGCCATATTTATCAACTGCAGCCAGGGTGTCACCACCACCAGCAATTGAAAAGGCAGGTGACTCAGCAATAGCCAGTGAAATAGCTTTAGTACCTTCACCAAACTGGTCGAATTCAAAGACGCCGACCGGGCCATTCCAGACAATGGTGCCTGCTTTCATAATAATATCAGCTAGTGCTTTTGCACTGTCAGGGCCAATATCAAAAATCATATCGTCATCAGTGGTATCTGCTACATTTTTTAATGTCGCTTCTGCAGTTTCTGCAAACTCCTTGGCACAGACAACATCAGTAGGAACAGGGATATCGCCGCCACGTGCCAATGCATCCGCTTTCAGTTTCTTAGCGGTTTCAACTAAATCTTCTTCATACAGTGATTTGCCGACATTATGGCCATCAGCAGCAATAAAAGTATTGGCAATACCACCACCAACAATCAGCTCGTCAACCACTTTAGACAGAGATTCTAAAACTGTTAATTTGGTAGAAACTTTTGAACCGCCAACAATCGCCACCATTGGACGTGCCGGATTATCCAGTGCTTTACCCAATGCTTCCAGTTCACCCGCCAGTAGAGGGCCGGCGCAGGCTGTGGGTGCAAATTGAGAAGGACCATAAGTGGAACCCTGTGCACGGTGAGCAGTACCAAAAGCATCCATAACGAATACATCACATAGTGCAGCATATTTTTTTGCTAAATCTTCAGCATTTTTCTTTTCGCCGACATTGAAGCGAACGTTTTCTAATAAAACCACTTCACCTTCAGCAACATCAACACCATCAAGATAATCTTTAACTAAACGAACTTCTTTGCCTAATAGACCAGACATATGTTCAGCTACAGGTGCCATAGAGAATTCTTCGCTGTATTCACCTTCTGTAGGACGTCCAAGGTGAGACATGACCATCACTTTAGCGCCTGCTTTGAGAGCTGATTCGATGGTTGGTAAAGATGCTCTGATACGCTTGTCTGAAGAAACTTTGCCGTCTTTAATAGGTACATTTAAGTCCTGACGAATAAGTACACGTTTTCCAGATAAGTCTAAATCGCTCATTTTAATAACTGACATGCGAATTCCTCTTGCAAAATGGTAAAAAGATATAATGACTATTTAAATGCTTTCTTGTTGAAAC
>DAOVUK010000420.1 GCA_030632625.1 Gammaproteobacteria bacterium | reverse complement strand
GTACTTTTTGTATTCACTCGGTGAATTCAGCCATTCATAGATAGAGTAGAGACGTTGCATGCAACGTCTCTACGGTTGCTTACCACCCTGGCGGTCGTTACGTGACCGTAGAGACAAGGCATGCCTTGTCTCTACAATTTGGAAAAGTAGGCATTTTTGTGAAGAGCCATAATTCTTAACTTTGATCTGTCCCCCATTTTATTTATGCTGCTTTCTTTATTACTCAATACTCGAATTTATCTCATCCTGTTACTGATAGCAGCTGTCAGTATTGACACTGCCCATGCAGATAGCCAGACGACAAATTCAAAGCCGCTTAAAGTCGAGATCATCATCATCGGTATTGATGGTGATTTAAAAGAAAATGCCCTGGCTTACCTGGAACTTAAAAAAAGTCTGCAAGATCCTCATTTTTCAGAAGCCTGGCTGAAAAAACTGCATAGGAAAGCGGAAAAAAATATTGCTGATGCATTACAGCCATTTGGCTATTATCAGGTTAAAATAGACAGCAGTCTGAAAAAAAAACTGGAAGAAAAAACCAGCAACACCTGGCAGGCGACTTATACCGTCACTGCGGGTACTCCCGCTAAAATTATTGAGCCTGAGATCATTATCAGCGGACCCGCTGAAAAAGATCCTGAGGTGATGGCAATCATTGCTGACTTCCCCATTAAGCATGGTGATCCACTGCATCATGAGACCTACGAAACTGCCAGAGATAATCTCATCGCTGACATTGGCCGACTGGGTTATTCACAAATAAAATCAAACAAAACAAAGGTGGTGGTTGATCCACAGAAGAATACCGCAACGCTGCACATACATCTGATAAGCGGGGAACAATATTATCTGGGAGAATTTTATTTTAAGCAGAATTTCCTTCGTGAAGAATTTATCAGAGCTTATATCCAGGATACTCAAACGGGTGAGCCGCTTTCTCAGGAAAATTTACTGGCATTATACGATTCCCTTTACAGCTCAGGTTATTTCTCTGCGGTTGATATAAAACCCGATTTCAGCAAAGTAAAAGATCAGCAAGTGCCGATAGAGCTCACATTAAAACCGGCTAAACGACATAAATTTACTCTGGGCGCCGGCTTTGATACTGAAATTGAAGCCAATGTCAGCTTTCGCTGGCAGCATCGACGTTTAAATCAGTCTGGCCATAATAGTGATGTCATGACGAAATTGTCGTCTAAAAAAAGCTTTATTCGGGGTGCTTACTGGATACCCGTAGGTGATCCGCGTACGGATAAGATCGGTATTATTGCAAAATTTGAAACAGAGGATACTGATACCACCGATCGGGATACCTTTGATCTGGAAAGCGGTTACTGGTTTAAGTGGCAAGACTGGACGACAGCACTGTTCACCGAATACCGCTATGAAAAATTTACCAGTGGTGAAGAACCTGAAACCAGAACTGAATTATTGAGTTTAGGCACCAGAATTGAGCAGACCCGGTTTGAAAAAAAACGTTTTCCTCGCACCGGCTGGGCACTTTATGGGGAACTACGGGCAGCCGATTCTGAACTATTGTCGGATATTGATTATTTTCGCCTCTATCTGAAATCCCGCTTATTACTGCCCATTGCTGATAATGGCCGGCTGATATTACGTGGTGAATTCGGCATGGCAGAAACCAGCGACTTTGATCAATACCCCTCTTCACTGCGTTTTTATGCCGGCGGCGATCACAGTGTCCGGGGTTATAAATGGAAGGCACTGGGGCCAAAGGATGACGATGGTAATGTCATTGGCGGCCGGAATGTTGTTACCGGCAGTATCGAATATAACCATAAGATCTCGGACAAATGGGTGCTTGCAGGTTTCCTGGACGCTGGTAATGCCTATAATGATACATTAGATAAGGTCTATTCCGGTGCCGGCTTTGGTACACGCTGGATTGCCCCTTTTGGTCTGGTCAGAGCTGATTTAGGCTTCCCTTTACAATCGGATGATGATATTAGTGAAGACAAGGTGGTTTTTTATTTTGGTTTTGAAGTCACATTATGAGCGCTTCTTTTTTTACAAGGTTTACAAAGTCTCTATTAAGAGTTAAAAAAATACTAGCAGGCATATCACTGCTGTTATTCAGCTGCTTACTGATGTTGCTCATTCTGGTCTTTATTTTAACGGGCACCGACAGAGGCTTTCGTTTTTTGCTGGATACTGCACAGGATATCAGCGCTGAGCGTTTTCAGTACTCAGAGGTCACAGGTAACCTGCTAGGGAAGTTTGAGCTGACTGACCTTCAATACCATGATCCCTCAGTTAAATTGAGCATCAGCCAATTTCATTTTGACTGGCAGACAATCGATCTGCTCAGCGGCATAATAAGCATCAATAAGATTGAAGCCGCTGGTATTAATTTTACCCGATTAGCAACTGCAAAGGAGGACGATGAAGAAAATTCATTAGCCCCTAAAAACGGCATACAACTTCCTGAAATCAGTCTGCCCGTTAAACTGATCCTGAAACAGGCACAATTGACTGATATCAATTTTATTCTGGCACCGGATTCTAAAACACAGCATATTGAAAAAATTAAACTCAGTGCTGATATGTTCAACAACCGGCTTAATCTGCATCAGCTATTGGTCACTATGCCCCTGCCTTCTGCACCGGACCAGACTCATCCTCAATCACCAGATACTGTACAGGCCGGCATTCACGGTCATGCTGAACTCATTAACAACTATCCACTGACACTGCAGTCAACTATCAGGTTTACTCCCCCCGGACAATCCGAACTGACGATAAGCGGTGAAATCAAAGGCGATCTCTCACAACTGCACATAAATCAGCAAAGCAATGGCTTACTCGATGTTTCTGTAAAGGCTCAGGTGAATCACTTATTAGCAGCAATAGACTGGCAGCTTACACTGCACACCAATAAACTGAATCCAGGCCTGTTTCAGCAACAATGGCCCGGCTCACTGAATATTGAATTACACACAGACGGGCAATTGTCCGGTGATCAATTCATGGCGAATATTCAATTAAAGCAATTAAAGGGTCACCTCAGAGATAAGCCCCTGGACGGCAGCGGTCAATTTCATATTGATAATAACACCCTCAGCATCCAGCAGTTCACCCTGTCCAGCGGCAATGCCCGAGTCAAAGCAAATGGAAAACTGGGTAATTCAGGAGAAAAGGTTCATTTAAACTGGTCATTAGACATCGGACAATTAGCTGATTTACTGCCTGGAGCACAGGGTAGCATCAATGGTCAGGGCAGTATTGACGGTCAGCTGCAGCAACCCGTAATCAATGCCCAACTCAAGTTAAACAATATAAGTTATCAGAGCATCCGTCTGAGTCAGGCTGATTTACATCTAAGCCTCAACAGCAACCCGGTAAAAGACTCCAGTATAGAAATTAATGCTCATTCTCTAAGCTTTGATTCACAGGCGATAAAACAATTTAAGCTG
>DAOVUK010000393.1 GCA_030632625.1 Gammaproteobacteria bacterium | reverse complement strand
CGATATTGATCATTTTAAACGCTTTAATGATAACTATGGGCATCAGGCAGGTGATGATGTTTTAAAAATGGTTGCAGATATTTTAAAAAGTCTCACCAGACCCAATGACTTTGTTGCCCGTTATGGCGGCGAAGAGTTTTTATTTATTCTTTATGATACCGATGAAAATGGCGTGAGAGGTTTTGCAGAAAGGATCCGCCTGGAAATTGAGAAAAAAGGACAGCTGCTTAAAAACCGATTTCCGAAACAAAGCCTGACTGCAAGTATCGGAGTGGTGATGTATCAGCAAAAATACAGCGATTATTTTGCCATGATTGATGCTGCAGATGAAGCCATGTATCAATCAAAATCAGATGGCAGAAACAGAGTCACAGTATTATCTCAGGAGGAATGAGCGCTTTGTCTCTGGCCAATTTCTGACAAATGAATTATGCTAGCGGCTTATTTTAATTAAAGAACAGTTATTTAGCGCTAATGTTAGAGAGAAACACATGAATGGCGACGATCTTTCTGCCTTTGAAGCAGAACTCGGATTTGACACACTGGCAATAAGAGCCGGCTACCAGAGAACTCATGAAGGGGAACATGATGAAGCCATATTTCCGACATCCAGCTATGTTTATAATTCAGCAGCACAGGCTGCGGCGCGCTTTTCAGGTGATGAGCCGGGCAATATCTACTCCCGCTTCACTAATCCGACTGTAAGGACTTTTGAAGACCGTCTGGCTGCACTGGAAGGGGCAGAAAGCTGTGTCGCGACATCTTCGGGTATGGCCGCTATTATGAGTACTTGTCTGGGCCTGCTTAAAACCGGTGATCACATTGTTTCTTCGCGCTCAATTTTTGGCTCAACCGTGGTTTTATTCAATAATTATATGGCCCGTTTCGGGGTGGCAACCAGTTATGTCGATTTAACTGATATAAACGACTGGGAAGCAGCCATTCAGGATAATACCCGGATTCTGTTTCTTGAAACACCGTCTAATCCGCTGGTGGAAATTGCTGATCTGAGACAACTGGCCGAATTGGCACATCAGCACGACTGCCTGCTGGTGGTTGATAATTGTCTGTGTACGCCTGCGCTGCAAAAACCACTGGCACTGGGTGCTGATGTGGTGATTCATTCTGCCACCAAATATCTTGATGGTCAGGGCAGGGGGGTTGGTGGTGCTGTGCTGGGCAGCAAAGAAGTCGTTGGCGCTGATGTTTATGCTGTACTGCGAACAACAGGGCCCACTATGAGTCCGTTTAACGCCTGGATCTTTTTAAAAGGCCTGGAAACCTTAAGTCTGAGAATGAAGGCCCATTGTGACAATGCAATGCGTCTGGCGCAATGGTTAAATCAGCATCCTGCGGTAGGCAGGGTTTATTATCCCGGCCTTGAAAGTCATCCCGGACATCAACTGGCGGCTGCACAGCAAAATGATTTTGGCGGCCTGCTGTCATTTGAACTAAAAAATAACAGCCGGGAACAGGCCTGGCAGATCGTAGATAAGACCCGTCTGCTTTCCATAACGGCTAATCTGGGGGATGTGAAGTCCACTATTACCCATCCGGCCACCACCACTCATGGTCGTGTACCTGTTGAAGAACGTGAAAAAGCTGGTATCAGTGATGGCTTGCTGCGCATTGCCGTGGGACTGGAATCAATACAGGATATTGAAAACGATTTGCAGCGGGGACTTGGCAGTATTGGCTAAAGTTTAGTTAACGGCCTCAGTTTATTGATTAGTCTAAATGAAGAATATCCTCGAATACAGCCAATATAAAGATCCACAGGTTCGTGCTCTGGTCTGGTCATTGCTTAGTCCCGGGCTGGTGAATGAATCCGGTGCTTATCCGGCTTGTGTGAGTTCACAATGGTGTCGGCAAATCTATAATCGTCTCAAGCCTTTTCTTGAACAGTTAGATAACGATCCGGCAGAATTGCGGCAATGGCTGGACAATTATAAGTCCTGGCGTCTCGGTATACGCTTTGAGGCCTATTGGGCTTTTATACTGGAACAATTGAAGCAGCAGCATGAGCTGCTTTCCTATATCACACATACCCAAATCCAGACTCAACTTAATCAAGGGCCGTTCAAAACAAGGGGTGAATTGGATTTTGTTTATCAGGACCAGGATAAACAGTTAAATCATCTGGAAATTGCGGTAAAATTTTATCTGCTGAAACAGGATGAATTTGGTTTTGAACGTCTGATTGGGCCTAACGGCGGTGACTGGTATGAGCGTAAGCTTGAACATCTGTTTAAAAAACAGTTGCCTTTGTCCGCAACACAGGATGCCAAAGAAAAACTGGCTGAGCAGTTTGAACTCAATGTTGAAGATATCAATTGCCGGCATCAGGGTCTCATCAAAGGCATGATTTTCCTGCCTGTGACGGGTGAAGGAAGTTTGACTGACAATGAAAAAAAATGTCTTAATCCGGACTATTTGAGCGGCACCTGGGGGACGATTAATAACTGGTATTTATCCGATCCAGGTGAACTGGGACGATGGGTGGTGCTGGATAAACTGGACTGGTTAGTACCTCAGGTTTATGCCGAATCCTGTTTGGGACTGGAAGATAAATTATATACAGCCAAAGAAATGTCCTATAAATTAAAAGTTCATTTTCATGGAACCCGGCGCAGTATTTTAATTGCCCGGCTGGATTATGATGACACACAGAGTTTATGGTTGGAACGGCAACGGGTGATGGTGGTCGATAAATACTGGCCTGTTTTTAAACGTTCCATTGAAACGATGATCAAATGCGCAGATGAAAGACCACGAGACCACCGTTCACTCAAGACGATCCGCAGTTAACAGAAGTACATCATTATCTTTGAAAAAAATGGCAATATAGGAATAAGATGTCATTTTGAGACGTTATTCAAAGCTTTATCGCCCAAATTAGCCTATTCTTCTCTTTAATGTAGTTGGTATCAGATATTTTGCCTAAAGCAGAGTATAGCGACAGAAGGAAAAGTTTATTTACTCCATTGCTAATATATTGAGGAGAAGTTGTGATGCAAGCTCGGAAATTTACCCGGAACCCCACAGATGCCCCTGTTTCATTTACAATTAACGGCATGATTGGTGAACATCAGCACTATCTGAAAGATTTAAGTCAGGGCGGGCTTTGTATTAAGTCACATGGTTGTATCAGACCTGGTACTCAGTTGCATATCAGTGTTCCCTTTTTTAATGAAACTCGCTCTATCAGATGCAAAATAACCTGGTGTCTGCCACTTGATGATGCCCAATATCTATTGGGCGTAGAGTTTGAAAATATTACTGCGCAATCTGCTATAGTCAGCAAATTCCTGGGTGAAATTGCATATCTGGATGAACATCACCAGAGTTCTTTACGCTAATACCCGGACAGGCTCCCGGCTAAATTTTTTGACGCATTTTTGACGGATTAGTGTCGTTGCTGCTGTTTTTTCAGAACTTTTTTGTCAAAGACAAAAAAATCTTATAACGACTGGTCTATAGAAACAAATGCTTAAACAATTACAAAAGAATTCTCTCGCGCTTATCAGCCTCTTTGTTGCATTCTCTGCACTATCCTATAACACCTGGAGAAATGAACAGACTGAAGATAATCGTAATATTCGTAACGCTGGTTTTGAAGTATTATTACATATCGGGGAAATACAACGCATTGTTTATTTAGCTCATTATGATAAAGATACTACGCGCGGTAATCCTCGCAGCGGCTGGGTG
>DAOVUK010000009.1 GCA_030632625.1 Gammaproteobacteria bacterium | reverse complement strand
TCAAGAAATATTTTAGAAAATTAATGAGGTGGCAGTCAGAATATTATGAAACACTAATATTCTGACTGCTTATTGTTCTTTCTTTGTCCAAAGTCCAATCTTTTACCAAGTGAGAAATGTGATGCGGCCAGGAGGGTTTGATGGGTTGGTTAGCCTTGCGGGGGTATCGCCTCAGGGTGCCTACTTTTGGTTCGAGGCAGGACGCCGAGGATAAGCGGCACAGGGATGTGTTCAAAGCGTCCCCCGCAAAGCTAACCAGCCCATCGAATCATCCGTTGTCAGCACCACATTTCGAGCGCCACCCCTTTCTTTTTTCTTTATCGAAATTACCGCTAAGGTAGTAAACCGTCAAAAATACGCAAAAATATGAAGAACCGAAAAATCTTTTTCTTTTGAGCAACACGAGAGAAGATAAATGACATGAAGAGCATCAGATGGACTGGTGCCCCCTTTAAAACATCCGAAGAGAGCAAATCAAGACAATATTTTACCAAGACTCTCAATAAAAGCCTGATTTTCTTCCGCGCTACCGACGGTCACTCGAAGGCAGTTCGCCAGCGGACCGGAAGTATCAGCAAGACGTTTGATCAGAATGCCCGATTGTTTAAGTGCCGAAAAAATAGCTTCTGAACTCATATTATCGACTTTAAACAGGATAAAATTTGCCGCACTAGGATATTGAGTGACACTATCCATGCCACTCAGAGCATCTTTTAAAATTGTCCTATCGGCACAGATCTGAGCGGTTTGCTGCTGCAGAATATCATCATGCTGCAGGGCAAATTCAGCACTGAACTGAGTTAATACATTAATATTATAAGGCAGGCGAACTTTATCAAACTCATTAATCCATTCAGGACGCCCACTGAGCATACCCAGACGCAGACCCGCCAGTCCCATTTTAGAAACCGTTCTCATGACTAGAAGATTGTCATATTCTGACAGCATAGGCATAAAGCTGTGACCGGCAAAAGCATGATAGGCTTCATCGACCACCACCAGTCCCGGAGCCATTTCAATAATACTCCTGATATCCTGCTCTGAAAATAAATTGCCCGTGGGATTATTGGGATAAGCTAAAAAAATAACCGCAGGCCAATGTGTTTCAATCGCCTTAATCATTGCCGGCATATCAAGCTGGAAGTCTTGATCCAGAGGAATACCCTGATAGACCATATTAGTGAAACGGGCGATCATCTGGTACATCACAAAGGTAGGCTCAGGAGCCATTACTACGCTATCTGATTTTGCATCTTGTTTAGAGAGTGCCATGCAAATAATCTGAATCAGCTCGTCAGAGCCATTGCCCAGAATAGTACTCATGCCCTCAGGCACATTCATAACCTGTTCTATTCTTGAAGTAAGTGTTGCAGCTGATGGATCAGGGTAACGATTCACAGGAATATCAGCCAGCTGAGACAACCATTGCTGCTTCATTGACTCAGGCCAGAGATAAGGATTTTCCATGGCATCCAGTTTTATCATATCGCCCGGATCAGGCACATGATAAGCAGCAAGCGATCGAATATCCTCTCTGATCCATTGCTTCACCAAATCAGTCATATTTCTGCTCCATGGGCTATTAGCTGCTGTTTTTAATTCGATATTCAGCACTACGGGCATGGGCTGTCAGACCTTCACCGCGAGCAATCACTGAAGCAATTTTACCCAGCTCTGAAGCACCCTCTTCGGAGCACATAATTAAGCTGGAGCGTTTCTGGAAATCATAAACACCTAATGCTGAACTGAAACGTGCTGTCCTTGACGTGGGTAAAACATGATTAGGTCCGGCACAATAATCACCCAGCGCTTCGGCAGTATAGCGTCCCATAAAAATGGCGCCTGCGTGACGTATTTTCGGCAGCATGGCCTGAGGCTCATCAACAGACAGTTCCAGGTGCTCTGGAGCAATATAATTGCAAACTTCTATGGCTTCATCCATATCTTTTACATGAATCAGTGCTGCGCGCTCATTAAGAGAAACCTGAATAATTTTTTTACGTTCCATATCGCCCAGCAAGCGCTCAATGGATGCCTGCACTTTATCTAAAAATTCAGCATCCGGGGAGATCAGAATAGGCTGCGCATCTTCATCATGTTCTGCCTGAGAAAACAGATCCATAGCAATCCAGTCAGGATCAGTCCTGCCATCACAAATAACCAGAATTTCAGACGGGCCGGCAATCATATCAATACCCACCGTACCGAAAACCATCCCCTTCGCGGTAGCGACATAGATATTTCCCGGGCCGACAATTTTATCAACCTGCGGTACAGACTCAGTACCATAGGCCAGAGCAGCCACTGCCTGAGCGCCGCCCACAGAAAAAACCTGATCAACACCGGTTATCGCTGCAGCGGCAAACACCAGTTCATTAATCTGGCCATCAGGTGTCGGCACAACCATAATAAGCTCTTTAACACCGGCGACTTTTGCTGGAATAGCATTCATTAATACCGACGAAGGGTAAGCCGCCTGCCCGCCAGGTACATAAAGTCCCACCCGGTCTAATGGTGTTACCTGCTGTCCCAGCAGCGTGCCGTCATCTTCGGTATAAGACCAGGATTCGGTTTTTTGCTTATCGTGATAGCGTTTTACTCGCTCAGCGGACACTTCCAGCGCATGACGCTGTTCATCAGACAAACTATCCAGAGCCTGTTGCAAACGTTCTTTTGGAATAGATAAAACCGACATATCTGCGGCTGTCATTCGATCAAATTTATTCGTGTATTCAAGCAGAGCCTTATCACCTTCTCTGCGCACATCCCTCAGAATTTGTTTGACAGTTGCCTGCACAGCATCATCCGAGACATTGTCCCATGCCAGCAAATCTTTCATTAATGGCCAAAAATTGCTGTCAGTGGTCTCAAGGCGCTTAATATTAAGCATGATAAACTCCAGTGGATTACTTCTTAATTGACTATTCTTAGTTGCTGCTTCTTAAATTCAAGAAGGTTAAATTCAAGATGGTCACATTGAAAGAAGCTTAAGTTGATGATTTTTTCTTTGAAGATTGTGATGTGCTGACTGCTTCGGCAATGCGTTCAATCAGTAATTTGATGCGCTGATGCTTCATTTTCATCGATGCTTTATTGACTACCAGTCGAGAACTGATATCAGCAATATGTTCCAGTGGTGTTAAACCATTGGCTTTTAAGGTATTACCAGTATCCACCACATCAACAATACGATCAGCCAGACCGACCAGCGGTGCCAGCTCCATAGAGCCATAGAGTTTTATCACTTCGACCTGAATGCCTTTTTCTGCATAAAAACGTTTCGCGGTGTTAACGAATTTGGTGGCAATACGCAGGCGACCTGAGACAGACTTTTCATTAACCGGACCTGCGGTCATTAAACGGCATTTGGCTATTTGCAGATCAAGCGGTTCATACAGGCCTTCACCACCATGTTCCAGCAGCACATCTTTACCGGCAACTCCCACATCAGCAGCACCATATTGTACATAAGTCGGCACATCCGTCGCCCGGATGATCACCAGTTTGATATTGTCATGATTAGTATCAAGGATCAGTTTACGACTTTTATCCGGGTCATCAAGGGGATAAATATCAGCATGAGCAAGCAAAGGCAGTGTTTCTTTAAATATTCGTCCTTTGGATAGCGCTATCGTCAGGGTATCACTCATTTATTAATCTCTTTGTCTACTTTAACTTTATATTTAGCCGGGCCCTTAACTAGCCGGGCACTTAACTAGCCGGGCACTCGGCGAATTACAGCCCCTAATTGCAAGAGTTTTTCTTCGATACACTCATAACCACGATCAATGTGATAGATACGTTCCACTTCAGTTTCACCTTCGGCAATCAATCCGGCAATAACCAGGCTGGCCGAAGCACGTAAGTCCGTTGCCATCACCGGTGCAGCAGTTAATGATTTAACGCCCTTAATGATAGCAGTATTACCCTGAAGGTTGATATCAGCGCCCATTCTCTGCAATTCCTGAATGTGCATAAAACGGTTTTCGAAGACCGTCTCAACCACTGAACCGGTATTATCGGCAATGGCATTGAGGACACAAAACTGTGCCTGCATATCAGTGGGGAAAGCGGGATAAGGTGCAGTTCGAAGATCAATAGACTCAGGCCGCCTGCCCTTCATGTCAAGCGTAATCCAGTCATCACCCGTGTCAATCTCTGCACCCGCTTCGGTCAATTTATCCAGTACGGCATCCAGATAATCGGGGCAGGTATCTTTTAGCTTGATTTTACCGCCGGTCACCGCCGCAGCGACCAGATAAGTACCTGTTTCGATTCTATCGGCCATGACATTATGTTTGGTGCCTGATAATTTCTCCACACCTTCAATGGTAATGGTATCAGTTCCGGCACCCGTAATTTTAGCACCCATTGAGTTCAGAAAAATGGCTAAATCAACCACTTCCGGCTCGCGTGCGGCATTCTCAAGGATGGTTATACCATCAGCCAGAGTGGCAGCCATAAGCAGGTTTTCAGTGCCTGTCACGGTCACCAGATCCATGACAACTCTTGCCCCTTTGAGGCGTTTGGCTGTGGCTCGAATATAACCATTTTCAACTTTGATATCAGCACCCATGGCCTTCAGGCCCTTAATGTGCTGATCAACCGGACGAGAACCAATGGCACAACCACCCGGTAAAGAAACTTCAGCTTCACCGTAGTGGGCAAGCAGCGGACCCAGGACTAAAATAGAAGCACGCATGGTTTTGACCAGCTCATAGGGTGCTACATATTTATCAATGGTACGGGTATCGACTTCAACATTAAGCGTTTCATCCACGGTGATGGAAACACCCATACGACCGAGCAAATCTAATGTTGTGGTGATGTCATGTAAGTGCGGCACATTGCCGACAATGGTTGCATCATCTGCTAATAGACACCCCATAATAATGGGTAATGCAGCATTTTTAGCCCCGGAGATGCGAATTTCACCGTCAAGACGATTGCCGCCAGTAATGAATAATTTATCCATCGAGTGCTACCAAACCTTTAAGATTAAACAAAGCAGAGAATTTTACCCTTTTTTCTAATAATAGTCACTGTAAATAAAGGGGGTATTTGCAGATACGCACGGGAGTAAGAAAAGGCTCCTAGCCGATTCTTAATTTACTGGCAGTTTCCCATTCTTTGGGCGTGTAGGCTTTAATGCTCAGTGCATGAATTGCACCACTGGTAATCAGGGTATTAACAGTCGCATAAACCTTTTGTTGCTTTTTAACCGCTGTTAAGCCATCAAATTCATCAGTAATGACCGTCGTATCAAACATCCCATTATCACCGCTAACCATTACTTGTGCAGACTCAAAACCGCCTTCAATCATTGCTTTAATTTCATCAGTTGTCATGTTTTATCTCTTTATTTTGTTGACAGCGGCAAAATTTCATTAAGACCGCTGATACAGGCAATTTCATACATTTGTGCCGGCAGATTGAAAAAAGTAATTGTTTTACTCTGCTGCTCAGCCTCGCGGTACCATTCAACCAGCAATGCTAAACCTGAACTATCAGAACGCTCAAGTTGCGACAGGTCAATATTCAGAATGCTCGTTTCATCAGTAAAAAGTGAGTTTTTATTTTCCTTCCAAAGCTCTGGTACAGACTCAAAATCTAACTGGCCTTTGAGTATGTAGTGCCCCAAAGAGATTTTTTCAAGTTGTGCCGCCGCGGTTTTTTTTGTCATGATGTTTTATCAGCTCCTGTTAGAACAAACCGCTTTATACCAAAGTAGAGTCATTATTCGTCATTGTCAGACTGGCTGAAAAGAAACTGACTGATCAGTTTTTCCAAAACAATGGATGATTGTGTCAGACGGATAACACCACCTTCTTCAAGAAAGTCAGGTGCACCGCCCGGCTCAATACCCACATATTTTTCACCCAGCAGACCTGCCGTATAAATACCGACTGAGGAATCAACAGGCACCTCGTTAAAACTTGAATCTATCGTCATTTCCACAACTGCTTCAAACGTCATCGGATCGACAGTAATACTGACCACACGACCGACAGTAACACCAGCAATGGCAACAGCTGAACGCGCTTTTAAACCACTGACATTATCAAAATTCGCAGTCACGGTATATTGCTTACCGGCACTAAAACCACTGACATTACTGACATTAACAGCCAGTACCAGCAAGGCTGCAACTCCTACAGCAACAAAAATTCCAACTGAAATTTCTAAAATTCTTGAGTTAGACATAGCTACACTTCCACTTTAATTTTAAAAGTCACTCTAACATCAGAGCTGTTAATAAGAAGTCCAGACCCAACACGACCAGTGCTGAATAGACAACAGTTCTGGTTGTTGCTCCGCTGACACCTTCTGATGTGGGTACGCAGGTATAACCTTCATAAACCGCAATCCATGTGGTGACAATACCAAAGACAACACTTTTGATCACACCATTGACAATATCCTGATCAAAATCTACCTTTGCCTGCATTTGAGACCAGTAGGCACCTTCATCAACACCCAATAAATCCACCCCGACAAGATAACCGCCGAAAATCCCTACAGCACTAAACATAGCCGCCAGTAACGGCATGCTGATGATACCAGCCAGCAATCGGGGTGCTAAAATCCGTTCGACCGGATTAACAGCCATCATTTCCAGACCTGATAATTGCTCGGTTGCTTTCATTAAACCAATTTCAGCGGTTAACGCTGAGCCGGCACGACCGGCAAATAATAAAGCAGTCACCACCGGTCCCAATTCACGCACCAGAGACAGTGCGACAACAACACCCAGAGATTCCTCTGCGCCGAAATCAACCAGCGTATTATAGCCCTGAAGCCCCAATACCATGCCGACAAAAAAGCCCGACACAATAATAAGCAGCATGGAACGCACACCAATAGAAAACAGTTGCTGTACGATCAGAGCCGGACGTAAGAGCAATGGCACAAAAGCCAAAACCGTCTGTATAAACAACAGAACTTCTTTTCCCAGCCGGGCAAAAAACTCAATGGTCTTATTGCCGAATTGTGCAAACCAGTCAAACATTTTATTATCTTATTTTTTTAGTAAGTAGTATGGAGTAAGGGATAGTTCTTTAGCAATTTATTGCCCTGCCAGCATATCATCTTTATAAGATCGTGCAGGATAATGAAAAGGCACCGGTCCATCCGCTTCACCATGAACAAATTGATTAATCCAGGGTGAATCGGATTGATTCATTTCTTGTGGATCACCATGACCCACAATTTTCCCCTGGGAGATAATATAAATTTTATCCGCAATTGCCAGGGTTTCCTGGATATCATGAGAAACAATGACACTGGTCAACTCCAGGGCATCATTCATAGAGCGTATAAGCTGTACCAGCACACCCATCGAGATAGGATCCTGTCCGGTAAAAGGCTCATCATAGAGAATCATTTCCGGATCAAGCGCAATAGCCCGGGCCAGAGCAACACGGCGAGCCATACCACCGGACAACTGACTCGGATTTAAGTCACGAGCACCGCGAAGTCCCACGGCCTGCAGTTTCATTAGAACCATATCACGGATCATCACTTCGGGCAGTTCAGTGTGTTCCCGCATGGGAAAAGCAATATTATCAAAAACACTCATATCCGTCAGAAGAGCACCGCTTTGAAACAACATGCCCATCTTTTTTCTAACTTCATAGAGTTTTTTGGTCTTCATGGCCGGTATATTCTCGCCATGGAAGTGAATCGTGCCTTTTTGAGGTTTCAGCTGACCGCCAATAAGCTTTAACAGGGTCGTTTTTCCTGTGCCGCTAGGACCCATAATAGCAGTGATTTTCCCTTTGGGAATATCAATATCAATGCCATTAAAAATTTTCGAGTGACCACGAGAGAAATGCAGATTTCTTATACGCACCAGATTGTTATCAGCTTCCGACATAATTTTGGCTAAATTCCATTGTCAGTTATCATTCCCATGCTCATTAAGCAACAGTAAACAGCCAGAAAGTATAGCAAAGAATATCATCTATCTCCAGCACCTGAAAAATCACATCATGCTCTCAAGCAGCATTGCATTACGGCAGTTTTCCAGGGCATTGTCTGAAAGTTAAACAAAATAAAAACAACGTCGCTATAAACTCAAATAATTTATTTTGTAGGATTTAATCCACACAATATCCCATTGATTTTAAATATATTTTCACATTTTGTTGCTATTTGTCAACTTTTTGTTATACAGCTATTTATTTACCGGACAATTTTGACTATCATAAGCATGCTCTCATCTGAAAAATAACAAAATAATACGCTGTAAACTATGACTTTTTTAACATCTACATTTCGTCCCGGCCCACTTCTGGTGATCGCCTGTATTGCCCTGTTAAATATGGGCTGTGCTTCAACAACTGAAGATGGTGACGTCAACGACCCGATCGAATCCGCCAATAGAGCTATTTATGATTTTAATGAAGGCTTTGACCGGATGATATTAAAGCCTGTCGCCCAAGGTTATCAAAAATTACCCTCGCCTGTGCAGACAGGCACACATAATTTTTTCAGCAATCTTGATGATGTCGTTGTTGTTGTCAATGATGTCCTGCAGCTTAAAGTAGAGCAGTTCACCTCAGATGGTCTGCGTCTTTCAGTCAACACCGTATTCGGCATCTTTGGCCTGATTGATATGGGAACGCCCATGGGCCTGCCTAAACATGAGGAAAGTTTTGCTGATACTCTGGGGTACTGGGGAGTGGGTTCCGGGCCTTATATTGTGCTGCCGATTCTGGGTCCCAGCAGTGTTCGTGACGCACCGTCATTAATTGTTGACTTCCTGATTCATCCTTTAAATCAGGTATCTCCGACATCCGCAACTGTTGCCTTAGCTTCAACACAAGCAGTCGATGTCCGCTCTGAGCTGCTTAAAACAACTGATCTTCGTGATGAGCTGGCGCTTGATCCCTATATATTTACCCGTGAATCTTATTACCAATGGCGTCAGAACAGAGTTTACGATGGTGAACCGCCCAGAGTTATCATTGAAGATTTTGAAGAGTAAACCTTCTGGGAAAAAACCTGGACGTTTATTCTCATAAGCTGATAAAATGCCCCGCTACGGCCTCCGTATCGGGGCATTCATCTTTATCAGACAAGAGTTATCAATCAATATCTCTTACAACAATAAATACCACAGAATATTACACAGAGGAATGACAATTTAAACGATGGAGATGTTATTAAGCAGTCTTGCTATTCTAGGCGGATTTTTATTGCTCATCTGGAGTGCCGACCGGTTTGTTCTGGGTGCTTCCGGTATCGCACTCAATTCTGGTGTATCACCACTGGTTATCGGCCTGACGATTGTCGGCTTTGGCACCTCAGCCCCTGAAATGATTGTTTCAGGCGTTGCTGCCTACCAAGGCACACCCAATCTGGCTGTCGGTAATGCTCTGGGGTCTAATATTACCAATATTGCTCTGGTGCTTGGTATTACAGCTCTGGTCACACCGCTGATGGTTGATTCTAAAATTCTTAAACGTGAATACCCCATTATGTTCATGATAATGATACTGGCATGGGGATTATTATGGGATGGCGAATTAAGCCATAGCGATGGTTATATTTTGATCGCAGGCATGTTTGCCCTGATGATATTTATCACCCTGATGGGTCTTCGGGAAAAAAAACAACTCAATACAAAAGACCCTCTGGATGAAGAATTCAATGAAGAAATCCCCAGAGATATGGCGACCTCAACGGCTTTTTTATGGCTGTTCATCGGCCTGGCCATCTTACTCCTCAGTTCCCGAATGCTGATTTGGGGTGCCGTTAATATCGCCCACGCATTTCAGATCAGTGATTTAGTCATTGGTTTAACGATTGTTGCCATCGGCACCAGCCTGCCCGAACTGGCAGCCTCCATCACCAGCGCGTTAAAAGGGGAACATGAAATTGCTATCGGCAATATTATCGGTTCCAATATGTTCAATCTGCTCGGTGTCCTTGGTATACCCGGGATAATGACTGGAGCCCTGTTTGGTTCGAGTATAAAGCTGGATCCCAGTGTACTAAGCCGTGACTATCCTGTTATGATGGTGCTGTCAGTGATGCTCTTTGTTTTTGCCTATGGATTTAAAGGCAAAGGCAGACTTAATCGTCTTGAAGGTGGTGTTTTACTGATGTGTTATATAGGCTATATGATAGTTATTTATCAACAGAGTACTTAACCCTACTTAACCCTAAATAAATACTAAGGAAAGCATTAGCTATGCAGGAAATTTTTGCCCAAGCCAGCGTCATAAAATTATTAATATGCGATGTCGATGGCGTTATGACTGACGGCAGCCTTTTTTTTGGCGACAACGCTCTGGAATATAAGGCATTTCATTCCCGAGACGGTCTGGGCATAATGATGCTGCAGCGTTCAGGTGTTCCTCTGGCAGTCATTACAGCAAGAACTTCTGAGGTGGTCACACACCGTATGAAAAACCTTAATATTGACCTGGTTTTTCAAGGGCAGCTCAATAAAGTACAGGCATTTGAACAGCTCTGTCAACAATTAGAATTAACACCGGATCAGGTCGCCTACGTCGGAGATGATCTGGTTGACCTGCCGGTGATGAAAAAAGTAGGCTTTTCTATTGCCGTTGCTGATGCTCATGAACGAGTTAAACAGTTTGCCGACTGGACTACGCAACATAATGGCGGCCATGGTGCCGTGCGTGATGTCTGTGAGTTATTAATGGCAGCTCAGGGTAATCTGGAAGAGCAATTTGCAGTCTATCTTTGAGTGTAATTTGAGACTGGTAAGTTAAGAGCCGTGGAAAAAATAAAGGTTGCCCAGGTTGACTAAAAACTTAAAATTAAACGGCTATGGATAAAAAACTTTTTGCTCTGCTCCTAAGCATTCCAGTTATATCCATTGCTATCAGCTGGTATGTCCTTACAGAAACATCACTTGAATCAAATCAGATTATTTTTCCTCAGCAAAATAATCAAAAAAAAATTGCTGACACCTTTTTTAATCATGCCGATATTATTAATTTTGGCGAAACAGGTCTGCCTAAAAATAAAATTATCGGCGATCAGATACTGCACTACCCTGATGAAGAAGATTCGGAAATTATCACCCCTAGAATTACCCTGTTTCGAGACCGGGGCTTACCCGTTAATATCAGCGCAGATCATGGCTGGATAAATAAGGATGGAACTCGAGTCCTGCTAAAAGGTCATACTATCATTAGACGTGAAAAATCTCAGCACAACCAGTTTTCCCAACTGGAAACACCTGAATTAACCATCTGGCCCAATAAAAATTTTGCGGAAACAGATAAAGCAGTAAAAATTACCACTGACTCAACGGTTGCGACAGGTGTTGGCATGAAAGCTTATTTAGATGAAGAACATTATTATTTGTTAAATAATGTCAAAGGCAGGCACATTCCAGTCAGAAGCCCGATAGATAAGTAAGGGAAATCGCTCTAAACCACTTAAAGCACACATTATGGAGTACCTATAATAATGAAATTTGGCTATTTTTCCATGACGAAAGTCGTTTTATCTTATTCACTGCTGCTTTTTATCCTGTTTTGTCTGCCTGTCAACCTGATGGCACTGTCTTCAGACCGAGATCAACCTATTAATCTGGAAGCAGATACCGCTGATATTGATGATCTCAAGGGCATTAGCATATACACCGGCAATGTCATTTTAACTCAGGGAAGTCTGGTCATTAAATCCAATAAACTTACCCTCTACAGTGATAAAAATCATGAGCTTGAAAAAGCAATTGCTGCCGGTACTGAAAGCAAATTAGCCACCTTTAAACAACGTCCTGAAGGAAAAGACACAGATTTTCATGCCCGCGCCAAAACCATGATTTACTATCTCAATCAGGATAAAATTCACTTGCTCAAAAATGCCTATGTGTGGCAGGCGGGTGACACTTTCAGTGGTGACAAAATCATCTATGACACAAAAAATGAAACGGTCGTTGCCTCCAGCAAAAAAGATAAAGAAGGCAAACCGGTTTCCAGTGGCGGCAGGGTAAAAGTAACCATTCAACCTAAGAAAAAAAATAAGTAATTAAAAATGTCAAAACATCTATTAGAACTGCGCGCCGACAAACTCAATAAGACATTTAAATCACGCCAGGTGGTTAACGATGTCTCATTTGCAGTACAAAAAGGAGAAGTTGTTGGCCTCTTAGGCCCAAATGGTGCGGGAAAAACAACCTGCTTTTATATAGTTGTCGGTTTAATCAGGGCAGATAGCGGTAAAATCACCTGTCGTGGTCAGGACATGACTCACCTGCCTATTCATGAAAGAGCTAAACAGGGTATCGGTTATCTTCCTCAGGAAGCATCAGTATTCAGAAAACTGACCGTGGAAGAAAACATTATGGCGATACTGCAAACGCGGAAAGATCTGAATCGAACCGATAGAAAAGATCATCTGGAGCAATTATTAAACGAGCTGAGCATTAGCCATATTCGAAAATCTGAAGGTATCAGTCTTTCCGGCGGTGAACGCCGCCGTGTTGAAATTGCCCGAACCTTATCCATGGAACCTGATTTCATTTTACTCGATGAACCCTTTGCCGGGGTTGATCCCATTTCAGTCAATGATATCCAATCAATCATTCTGCAGCTGAGCGAGAAAAATATCGGTGTTTTAATTACCGATCATAACGTCAGAGAAACGTTGAGTGTTTGTCAGCATGCCTATATCATGAATGATGGCAGCGTGATCGCCAAAGGAACGCCGGAACATTTACTCAATAACGATCGCGTTCGTGAGGTATATCTCGGTGAAAATTTCAAAATATGAACAATTTATCTTTTTTAAAAAATTATTAAGATATTGATATTTAAAGGTAATATTTTTTTCTTTTAAAATAGTTCATTTTTTTGATCCTTATCAACTGCAATGGCACGTAATTTGCGCTACTATTAAATTAAAGAGCACTTATTTTCAGCGGTACAAATTTTTAAATTGCTCAGTCTGAATTTATTCAGACTACGTCACACCACTCAATAACAATAATAGAAAAACTTAATAACAGGCAGTAATTATTTAGTTTATGAAACAATCGCTTCAACTTCGCTTAGGCCAGCAACTTACCATGACGCCTCAATTGCAGCAGGCGATAAAACTGCTGCAATTATCCAGCTTAGATCTCCAGCAGGAGATACAGGAGGCACTGGATAGCAATGTAATGCTTGAAGTTGATGAAGCTCAATCAGACGATTCATCAAATACAGACACTGCACATTCAGAACAAGAAAATACCTCTCTAACCGCCGACTCTCAGGAACATAACGACACTGGCCTCAATAATAATTCCTCCGGTGATGATTTCACCAGCGAAGCAAATGCTGACAGTATAGATTTCGAAAACACCCAGAATGACATTCCAGCTGAACTCTCAACAGATTCAAGCTGGGACGATGTGTATGAGCCCGGCAGTAATTATTCTGCCGGACAAAGCATTAGCAATTCATGGAGTGGTGATGACAGCAACCTCTTTGAAAACAATGGCAAAACTGAAGATAGTCTAAAAGAACATCTTATCTGGCAAATGGAAATGACGCCCTTTAGTGATACCGATAGAATGATTGCTGAAGCAATTATTGACGGTGTTGATGACAGCGGTTATCTGAACCAGTCGGTTGAAGAATTACTTCAGTCATTTTCTCCTGAAGATGAGATTGAAGCCGAAGAGATTGAAGCTGTGCTTCATCGCATTCAAAACTTCGATCCGCCCGGCGTCGCTGCCCGAGACCTGCAGGAAAACCTGCTGCTGCAATTAAGAGTTTTAGATAATGATACCCGGTGGTTGAGCGAAGCTAAAATTCTGGTTTCCAGGCATTTGAAATTGCTGGCCAGCCGGGACTTTGCCACCTTAAAACGTCGCATGAAATTAGATGAGACGAAACTGGCACAGGTGATCACCCTGATCAAAAGTCTGAGTCCCAGACCCGGCAGTCATATTTCTGATGACAGACCTCATTATGTCACACCTGATGTCTATGTAAAAAAAATAAAGGGTGTGTGGACTTGCGAACTCAATGCCGATTCTGCGCCTAATATTAAAATAAACCAACAATATCTGAATCTGGTAAAAGGTGCCAAAAAAAACAGTGACATGAATTCAATTAAAGATCACTTACAGGAAGCCCGCTGGTTTATTAAAAGCCTGCAAAGCCGAAATGACACCTTATTAAAGGTTTCACGCTGTATTTTAGATTTTCAAAGAGATTTTTTTGAATATGGTGAAGAACACATGCGAGCTTTGGTTCTTGCCGATGTCGCCGAAGTGGTTGAGATGCATGAGTCAACAATATCCAGAGTAACCACGCAGAAATACATGCATACTCCAAAAGGAATTTTTGAGCTAAAATACTTTTTTTCCAGTCATGTCACGACTGCAAGCGGCGGCGAGGCTTCAGCAACAGCAATTCGGGCAATTATTAAAAAATTTATTATTGCAGAAAACATTCGCAAACCATTAAGTGATAACAAGATTTCTGCAATGCTGGCAGAACAAAATTATAAGGTGGCGCGACGTACCGTGGCTAAATACCGCGAGTTTATGTCTATACCACCCTCTAATGAGAGAAAGAATATTGTCTGAAAGCAGACACTGAGAAGCAAAGAAGTACAGGATAAGTGACTCTATAAACAGTACCTGCAAAAAGCGCAGGTGTTATTTAAGAGTCACTAACACAGGATAAGTGACTCTATAAACAGTACCTGCAAAAAGCGCAGGTACTGTTTAAGAGTCACTAAAAACCGGTAAAACAGTTTTATGGCATTTTTGTAATAACGCTGTTTTATCATTGTTAACGAGGAGCTAATCTTATGCAAATAGATATAACCGGACATCATATAGACATCACTGATTCATTACGAGATTATGTTAATCAGAAAATGGAGCGTGTTGAGCGCCATTTTGATATTGTCAATAATAGTCATGTTATTTTAAGTGTAGAAAAACAACGTCAGAAAGCTGAGGCCACTCTGATGGTAAAAGGTAATAAAGTATTCGCTGAAGCCGTTGAAGAAGATATGTATTCAGCAATTGACAGTCTGATTGACAAACTTGATCGTCAGGTGAAAAAACATAAAGAAAAAATGACGGATCACCATCGTGGTGAAGTGAGTCTGAAAACCCACGAGGTCTAACAGCACCGTCTCCTTTTCAGTCCTGAGACAAATTATCCTGTCCCGGGACTGAAATTCCAGTATTAAAACCGAATAACCTAATAACCAAACAATCATGAAACTTAGCAATCTTATCAAAATTGATCAGATTCAACTGAACAACAGTGCCAGCAGTAAAAAAAAGGCTCTCGAAGCAATCAGCCGGATAATCACTGACAATTACCCTGAATACAATACCAACAAAGTTTTTGAAACGCTTATTGCGCGCGAACGTCTTGGCAGTACAGGTATAGGTCATGGTGTTGCATTACCCCATGGACGTCTAGCAAAATGCACTGATACCATTGGTGTTTTTATCAGTTTATCTGAAGGTATCGATTATGACGCCATTGATAAAGAACCGGTAACATTACTCTTTGCCCTGCTGATCCCCAACCACTCCACCGAAGAACATCTGCAGATATTGGCTAAACTTGCCGAATTTTTTCATAATAAAAATAATCGTCAAATGCTTGAAAATGCCACCTCATCTGAAACCGTGTATAATCTTATTATCAATCTCTGAAAATATTATGTCTCAGCACTCATGCACTTTCATTCAAACAGCTGAGCCCCTAAGCAGGCCTGGCAAAACTGACTGATTATTTCATGACGATTATTTCATTACAATGTTGAACCTCCCGGCACATGGTGTACTACTTGAACTTAATGACACAGGCATCTATCTGATTGGTGACAGTGGTATCGGAAAATCTGAAATTGCCTTGCAGCTGATCCATCAGGGAGCCCGTTTGATCTGTGATGACGCACCTGATTTCACTGCAGATACACAAACCGGACAACTCCTGGGCAGCTGTCCGGAGGGGTTTTACGGGCTGATGCATGTGCATGATCTGGGAGTCATTAATATTATGCAGCTGTTTAATCCGGATTCTTTTAAAGCCTGTCAGCACATTGACCTGGTCATCAAATTAGCTGCTGCCGATAACAGGCTTGCTGTTATCACTGAGCAGACGCCACAGCAGCTGCTGACGCCCGACTATCAGTACTGGCATTATCATGCCTGGACTATTCCAGGCATTTACTTACACTTATACCCAAATAGAAACATACCATTACTGATCAAAATCGCCGTTTTGCAGTTCTCATCTGCTGCTGCACTGACAACAAATTATCATGAAAATCAAACTTCCGGGGAAACAAAAAAATGAAACTACAAATTGTCAGCGGCCTCTCCGGCTCAGGCAAAACCATTGCCCTGCAGGTACTCGAAGATTTAGATTACTACTGCATTGATAACCTGCCGCTGGAACTTTTATCTGAACTGGTTGAAAAAAGCCTTAAGGATCGACTTTATCTGGACAAAGTAGCCATCGGCATCGATGCCAGAACCATCGGCAGTAATTTTTCTGAATTTGCCAAAATTATTCAACAGATCAAAAACAATGACATTGACTGTCATGTTTTATTTCTTCATGCCCAGACCAGTATCCTGCTTAAACGCTTCAGCGAAACTCGCAGAAAACACCCGCTCACCAATGAACAAACCTCACTGGAAGAGGCCATTGAGCGGGAACGGCTGGTGCTTAAAATGATACAGGATGAAGCCCACCAGCAGATTGATACGTCCAATAGTAATGTTCATCAATTACGAGATAGAATCAAGCATCTGATCACCCTGAATAATCAACCGGTCATGGCCCTGCAGTTTTTATCCTTTGGATTCAAACATGGTCTGCCGGATGATATGGATATGATGTTTGATATGCGCTGTCTGCCAAATCCTCATTGGGAAATCGCACTACGACCTTTAACAGGAAAAGATCAGGCTGTTGCAGACTTTTTAGACCAGCATGACAGTTTTAATGAAATGTTTGACGACATCAGACAATACGTAGAAAAATGGCTCTCCTGCTTCGAAGAAAATAGCCGTAATTATCTGACCATTGCCATTGGCTGCACCGGCGGACAGCACCGTTCAGTCTATATGGTAGAAAAGCTCGCCCGTTATTTCAAGCAGCAGCGGGAATCAGTTATTGCCCGCCATAAAGAGCTGGCAGAACTTTAATAATTAAAAACTACCCCTTTTGTCCTCTGTTAAAACAGCAATTTTCAGCTTATAATCTTGCCATCTTTCATTTTTTATAAGGCATGATGACATGAGTGTCACACTGCTACTCATCACTCACGACGACATAGGCAGCAGCCTTCTGAACACTGCAATAAATATGATGGGCATATCACCCATGGTTTGCAAAAATCTGAAAATCACAGCACAAATGGATATTGAACAGGGATATGCTCAGGCCGTTCAACTTTGTGAGACTTTCGATGAAAATGATGAACTGCTAATCCTCACCGATATGTATGGTTCAACCCCCAGTAACATCGCCATAAAATTAACTGAAAACACCACCAGCAGGCAAAGATTAATTGTCACCGGAATTAATTTACCCATGCTGGTGCGAATTATGAATTACGCTCATCTGAGCCTGACAGAGCTGGCGGAAAAAGCCTGTTCCAGCGCAGCTGACAGCATATTTATTGTGACTGAAGAGACTGACTGTGATTGATTTTATTGAATCTTAAATAATCGGCAACGTTCAATAAAAATCCAGGTATTTCCCTTAAAAAACCGTTAAAAAATGATTGAAAGAAAAATAATAATAAGCAACAAACTAGGTTTACATGCCCGGGCAGCAGCCAAACTGGTGACCCTGGCCAGCAGTTTTGAGTCCACCATTGAACTCAAAACAAAATGTAAAACAGCCAATGGCAAGAGTATTATGAGTGTTATGATGCTGGCCGCAAGCAAAGGCACTGAAATTACTTTGCTCATCGAAGGCGATGATGAAAAGCAGGCAGTTGCTGCACTTGAGATCCTCATTAAACGACGTTTTGATGAAGAATAAAATTGTTTCAGCAGTCGGGATAGTCTCACTGCTGCTCATGGCATGGCAGTTATTCAGCCAGGACTCTCC
>DAOVUK010000438.1 GCA_030632625.1 Gammaproteobacteria bacterium | reverse complement strand
TAAGTTCCTGCAGGGCAGGCTGAGCGGTGTATATCTTTGTCAATACTTCGATTGTATGTTCAACGACAATTTGTAACCGCATGGCTTCATGAATTTCAATCATTTGTCTGGGTAGGCCGGTTCTTAAATCGCCGCTGCTGCCATCCATCACACCGAAGAGACCATTGACATTATGGGTGATTTTTGAACCGCTGCCGTAATGTTCATTATCCACAGTAGAAAAATAATACTCCAGACTGATACCGGCTCCCACAGGGCCATTAGCCAGAAGCAGTCCTTCCAGAAGATCACCCTCTGGATCAGTGCTGGGATCATAGGAGATTAAAAAGATGCGGCGATCAAAAAATGCCCCCTGAGTGGCACTGCGGCGGCCGATAAAACAAATCGCATTAGTGGCATGGCCCAGTTCAGGACGAGCCTGACTGAAGTCATAGGAACGACCAATAATATGTTTCAGGGCGTTTTCTTTGCTGGTATTGTCGGGGTTTGGCGCTGAGGCTAATCGACGGCAGCGTTCATGAGCAGACCACTGACTGGCTTCATAGACTTCACCTTGCAGCTTTTCAAAAGCGGTTTGTAATGTCGCTGGAATTTGATCGCTATCATACCAGATGAATTTTTCATCACAGGTATTGTGTTCTGTCCCTAAAAACCAGGTATCAGTGGAAATATCCAGCCCACGTTCCTTTAATAGTGCACGTATTTCAGGCCGATTGGCTATGGCGGCAAAAGTACGGGCATTAGGGCCGCTATGGCGACCGCTGCAGGCACCGCAGTCATAGGCTGCCAGATGAGGATTATTTTGACTGATAGAGCCATGACCGACAATCACGATAAAAGGGGAAAAACCATTCACCAGACCAATATTGCGCAGAAAACCTTCAATTTTATCGACCTGCTCAGAGTCAGTAAAACCAATCTGCTCATCACCGGGCCTGGGCTCATCTTTTGGGTGCTGACAATTCACTGCCACTTCTGTCGAGATGTTTAAATCAAATTTATCCCGTAATGATTCAGCCAGCTCGCCGGTTTGTCTGGGGATAAATACTTTGCCGATCAGGGTCAGTAATGCCGCTGGTGCCGACAGGGCAATAAGTACTGCAGTGCTTAATAAGCTGCGGCGGGTTTCCTGATTGATGAGTGCTTTGGCCTGCAGGCGCCAGTGGCGTTTTTGTTTATGTTTGACCAGTAATGCATCCTGTCCTTTATGGGCAGCTTCCTGAAATTCATAAGCGGGTACCGCCACAACAGGGCATAAAACGCTTACTTTATCATCATCCAGACCACGCCAGTTAATATGCAGGCCAAAGTGGGCCGCTGCGCCCAATGTTTCGATATTAGGATTTAACTCTTCCAGATGGCGACGTATACCTTCTTCACGATCATCCATGCAGAAAACCAGTTGTGCATCAGGCAGTTCGTTGCGCTCTTTCCAGCGTCCCCGTCCTTCATTATCGACCAGGGTATTGAAATATATTTCGTGGTAATGAAGTTCGTATGCCTGCAGCCAGATAAAGCCGCTGCTATCCTCATCCATTTGATTGATCAGAGTGAAAATTTCATTAATGTGTGATTGTTCCAGAGTGCTGATGTCCGCAGCGCTGAGTCCCAGAAATTGAAACAGACGGAACAGCGGCCAGGCATGCTGGCTGACACGGTAACCGGATGTTTTAGTACCCACAGGGCTTTGCTGCCAGGTCCAGATCATATTGGCCAGTTTCAGCCAGTTGTCTTCATTGGAAAAATCACTTTTAGCGCGTTCAATCTGATGACTTGAAAGGGTGGACAGATATTCCGGCAAGCGTTCATTATATAAGGTATAACGCACCAGAAAGTCAGAGCTGCGATGGCGGAAGTAGTATCTCAGCGTTTCCAGGCTGGCTTCAGTTCGCCAGTATTCACTACAGACTCTCTGGGCAAAAATACGTTCCAGTACCAGACGTACTGCTAAATAGTCCAGCATATTGACCGGAGTAGTCTGACCATCATAGCCGGGTTTTGTGTGTCGCCAGAGGAACATCCCTGACCAGCCGGGTAATTCCAGGGCCAGGCGTTCCAGATAAGCTGTCCAGCGGTTTTTACTGATCCCCTGACGCTGCAGCTCCTGAATAATTGTATCCATTGGATCATCAGACAGAGCATCCAGATTATCGCTCCAGTCATCCAGCTCTTCAAATATCCAGGCCAGATCCTCGTGGGCACTTTGTTTCCAGAAAGCATAAAAACCCTGTTCACGTTCAGTATGGTGCCAGGCAGCCATACCCTGATCCAGGTAGGAGGCTAAATATCTCAGCAGCACCGGACGAATATCATCCATCAGCTCAATGCCGGTAATGGCTTTAATAAAGCCGCTGAGTGTGTTTTTATGGCCGATGCTGTCCAGCAGATTGCCTAAAAGCTTGCGGGATTCTTTTTGTACCTGCTTATGGATCTGGGAGCGGCTTGCTTCTGTTGAACTGCTGTCACTTACCTGCTGGTTAAGCATTGCTTCGGCACGATCGGGCGACATATCGATCATCTCTTCCGGATGTAATAATAACTGATCCAGATCCAGTGCGGTTAATATGGCCTGCCAGAGAGCGGATATGGTCTCTTTTTCATTTGAGCCTGAAGCTGCCAGCAGCTTCTGACAACGTTCGCTGCCCAGATCACTCTGACAGCGCTGCAAAGCATTGAGTTCTTCAATCTGCCAGGTTAATTGACAGTGGGTGACTGGCTTTAATGAATAGAGTAAGGTACTGAGAAAAATATCTTGATGGCAAATGCTTTGGCCATTCTTGTGCAAAGGGTTGGCATAAATGACTTTATCCAGCAGCAGTTCACTCTGATCATCGAGTACACTTTGCAGATCCTTAAGAGTAATTCGACCCTGGGCAAAAAACTGGCGAAACTGCTCATTGCTTAAGTAACCGTTGGCACCGGTGGTCGCTTTTGCTTGTGCCAGAGCTTCCGCAAAGGATAAATGCTGGTAGCCGTGCAGAGTGTTATGATGCACAAAATCTTTGATAGCCGCCTGGGCAGGTAAAACATGCTCAAGATGTTCAAGTAAATGCAGTATTTGCTCACGCATCTCATCCATATTGCCGGCTTTGCCGTGATTGTACTGCAGAGCACTTTGAGTTGTAGACGTTTGGCTGGAATCGGACATTTGCATAAATTCTCTATATTTAGCTGATGGCTCTCAATTGGCTGATGGCTCTCTATAAGCTGACGGCTCTCTATAAGCTGAAGGTTCTCTTATCTTAAGCTG
>DAOVUK010000364.1 GCA_030632625.1 Gammaproteobacteria bacterium | reverse complement strand
CAGGTTCAGCAGGCGGCTCACCTTATCAGCAATAGTTCACTGAATTATCATGGTTTTATTGAAGGTGATGATATCTACAAAGGTGTTGTTGATGTGGTGGTTGCTGATGGTTTTGTGGGTAATATTTCATTAAAAACATCAGAAGGTGTTGCCAAAATGATCGTTTTTTATATTAAACGAGAATTTAATCGCAATTTACTGACTAAGCTGGCTGGTTTGCTTGCGATGCCGGTGTTGAATGCTTTTAAAAGTAAAGTGGATCCGCGAAAATATAATGGTGCAAGTTTAGTCGGCCTCAAGGGTATCGTTGTTAAGAGCCATGGAGGTGCAGATATATTCTCATTCGGCAATGCCATTAAAGTAGCAATGCTGGAAGTTGAAAACAAAGTGCCGCAAAGAATCAGCAAAGTACTGGAAAATACGCTTGTTGCTAAAGACAGTTAACATAATCAGTAAGTAAATTGTAAAATATAAGTAAAAAAGCAAGAATAAATTGTATTTGTGCTACAATTTATTTTTTTTGACTTTTGTTTTTTTTAAGAATCAGGACAATCTTCATCGATGTATTCACGTATTATGGCTACTGGCAGTTATTTGCCAGAAAAAGTGTTAACAAATCATGATCTGGAAAAGATGGTTGATACCACTGATCAGTGGATTACAGAACGAACCGGAATCAAACAGCGTCATATCGCCGCAGAAAATGAAACAACCTGTGATTTAGCAGAATTTGCAGCTAGAAATGCAATTGCAGCAGCCAATATCGATCCTCAATCAATTGACCTCATTATTGTTGCAACCACCACACCTGATTTAGTCTTTCCCAGTACAGCCTGCCTATTACAGCAACGACTTGATATCCATGGTTGTCCTGCTTTTGATGTGCAGGCTGTGTGTACAGGTTTCATTTATGCTCTGGATATTGCTGATAAATATATAAAAACCGGAGCAGCCAGACGTGCTCTGGTTATTGGTGCCGAAACACTCTCTCGTATTGTTGACTGGACTGATCGTACCACCTGTGTTTTATTTGCAGATGGTGCGGGTGCAGTCATCCTTGAAGCGAATGATGAGCCCGGCATACTCTCTACCCATATACATGCTGACGGCAGTTACGCTGAATTATTAAATACCAATGGTGGTATATCAGACATCAACCCTGATGGTTTTGATGCAGTTCATATTGAAATGAAAGGCAATGAAGTTTTTAAAGTGGCTGTTAATACTCTGGGTCGAATTGTTGATGAAACACTTGCTGCCAATAATATGGAAAAATCAGATATTGACTGGCTTGTCCCTCATCAGGCAAATATCCGTATTATTAATGCCACTGCAAAAAAATTAAAAATCTCTACCGATCATGTGGTGACTACCGTACAAAATCAGGGTAATACTTCTGCTGCTTCGGTGCCTCTGGCTCTTGACACAGCCGTGAGAGACGGGCGTATAAAACGCGGCGAAACAATATTGCTGGAAGCTTTTGGCGGCGGCTTTACCTGGGGGTCTGCATTAATCAAATTTTGATATATAATGACTGTTTCAACCATAATAAAAACTATAACCTTTGATTTCTTAAATATTGTTACTATATTTAGGGGTATCACCGAAAATAGGATAAAACAATGTCAATAGCCTTTATTTTTCCAGGGCAGGGATCTCAATCAGTTGGAATGCTTGGAAATATTGCCGATGAAAACCCCGAGTATGGTGAAATCATCACCTCAATATTTCAGGAGGCCAGTGATACCTTAGGATTTGACCTATGGGAAATGACTCAAAATGGCCCTGAATCTGAGCTTAATACTACCCGTAATACTCAACCCGCCATGTTGGCCGCAGGTTATGCACTCTGGCAGATCTGGAAAAACAAAGAAGGTGCAACGCCAGCCCTGTTAGCCGGACACAGTCTGGGTGAATATACTGCATTAGTTTGTTCAGAAGCACTTGAGTTTTCTGATGCAATCGAACTGGTGGCTTCTCGAGGTCGATATATGCAGGATGCCATTAAGAATGGTGATGGTGCTATGGCTGCTATTTTAGGCATGGACTGTGAAGACGTCATTAAAGTTTGTGAAGAAATAGTGCAAACAAGCGGCAGAGTTGTTTCAGCGGTTAATTTTAATGCCCCCGGACAGGTTGTTATTGCCGGTCATAGTGATGCTGTGGAGCAGGCGGTCAGCCTTGCCAAAAATACCGGTGCAAAAAAAGCAGTCAAACTGGCAGTCAGTGTACCTTCACACTGTTCTCTAATGGATAGTGCGGCTGAGAAACTGGCTAAAAAATTGCAGAGTGTCAATATTGAACGTCCTGTTATCCCCGTTATCAACAATGTTCATGTCACCATTGAAAATGAAACGGACTCTATTCGTGATTCTCTGGTAAAACAGCTTTCTCGTCCAGTCAGATGGGTTGAAACAATCAATAAAATGGTTGCTGAAGGCACCGATCAAATTGTTGAATGTGGTCCTGGTAAGGTTTTAACAGGCTTAAACAAACGAATTAATCGTCAATTGCCATCCCATCCTATGTTTGATGCCGCTACAATTGATAAAGTTTTTGAGGAATTATCTTGATGTCTATGGAAAATGAAGTGGCCCTGATTAGCGGCGCAAGCAGAGGGATAGGCAAGGCTATTGCATTAAATCTGGGCAGCAGAGGAGCCACGGTTATTGGTACAGCGACTTCAGAAAAAGGGGCTGACAGTATATCGAACTATTTGCAGGAAAATGGTGTTAAAGGTCAGGGAATGGTGCTGAATGTGACTGACCAGAGTAGTATAGATGCGCTTTTACAGGCAATGAAAGACAACTATGCTATGCCTTCTATTCTGGTTAACAATGCAGGGATTACCCGTGATAATTTGCTGATGAGAATGAAGGATGATGAATGGGATGCAATTATTCAGACTAATCTGACTTCAATTTTTAAATTATCAAAGGCCTGTCTGCGGGCTATGATGAAGGCCAGAAACGGTCGTATTATTTCAATTGCATCAGTTGTGGGCTTAACCGGTAATGCCGGTCAGGCAAATTATGCTGCGGCAAAAGCAGGTATTTTTGGTTTCACCAAGTCATTAGCCAGAGAAATTGGTTCCCGTGGGATCACTGTGAATGCCGTTGCTCCTGGATTTATTGACACCGATATGACCCGGGCACTGCCGGATGAAGCTAAACAGGCTTTGCTGAAGCAAATCCCCTTAAATCGACTGGGTGAAGCAGATGAAATTGCCTCAGCTGTTGGATTTCTGGCCTCAAAAGAGGCTGCCTATATCACTGGTGAAACAATCAATGTAAATGGCGGAATGTATATGCCTTAAGTTTCTGAACCGATATTGTTCAGAAAATCAGGTCTAGAACTGATATTATTTTTAAGAATCATTAGTAAGGTTTTATTTTTGAATATTTTAATGTACTAAATAATAAAATTTTGACATCTAATACTGGTATATCGGAAAAGATTTCACTAAAATAGCGTCACGTAAATAAACACACTTAATATTCAGGGCCTTTCTGTCATCTGAATAGTACATAAGTATGTTACAAAAGAATTATGGAGATATAAAAAATGAGTAGTGTTGAAGATAGAGTTGCTAAAATTGTTGTTGAACAATTAGGTGTTAAAGAAGAAGAAGTTAAATCTGAAGCTTCATTTGTTGATGACCTGGGCGCTGATTCTCTTGATACAGTTGAACTGGTTATGGCTCTTGAAGAAGAGTTCGGCACTGAAATTCCTGATGAAGAAGCTGAAAAAATCACTACAGTTCAGCTGGCAATTGATTACATTAATGCCAATACTGATGCTTAATTAAGTATTTAAATGGTATTTTTAAAATACCATTTGTATGCTCAGATGTATCTTTATAAAGCCGCTTTTAGTAATGCTTAATATACCGGCATTGTTAAAATACGGCTTTACTGTTTTTGAGCTCAGGGCTGTTTTCAGCTCAATGCTGTTTTCAGGCTAAAGGGTTGTTTCATTAAATCCTGTGTTATTTTTTTATGGAGAATGTTCTTGGCTAAGAGACGAGTTGTTATTACCGGAATGGGAATGGTTAGTCCTGTTGGATTGAGTGTCTCTGAATCCTGGGACAATATTCTTG
>DAOVUK010000068.1 GCA_030632625.1 Gammaproteobacteria bacterium | reverse complement strand
CTAAAGTGAGAAACGTGATGCAGCTAAGAAGGTGGGGAGGTGTAGTTTGCCTTGCAAGGGGCATTTCGAGCCATGGATGGCGAGGATGAGCGCTACAGGGACGTACTTGCGCGCGTCCCCGGCAAGGTGAACTATACCTCCTCAACTTCTGAATGTAAGCACCACTTTCGAGCGCCCCCTCATTCTTTTCAAATTACCGCTAAGGTAGTAAACCGACAAAAGTATCCAAAAATGTGAAGAACCAAACCTACCACTTCCTTAAAATCAGATTGCCGATAGAATCAACGGTACATTGCCAGCCGGGTGCCAGCCAGGTGGTTGATACCTGCTCAACTATCAGCGCAGGGCCTTCTAATTGGTGGCCGCTGAGCAATTGTTGTCTCTGATAAACGGGTACTGCCCGGTCTATACCGTAAACCTGCCGCTTTGCTGTCACTCGCGCAGCTTCTGTTGCCGGAAGCAGTTCCGGCAGGCTCAATGTGATCGGCGGGGCACTGACCTTAACTCTGACATTAACCAGTTCAACAGGCTGATCATGCTGATGTCCATAACGTTTCTGGTGCAGTTGATGAAACGCCTGCAGAGCGATATTCAGTGACCGTGCCTGTTCTGTCCAGGGCACATTGAGCGTATAAGATTGTCCGGCATATCTTAGATCAACAGAGTAATGCGTGCTGATCTGTGATTCATTTATTCCCTCGGATTTTAATTCCGCAATTCCTCTGCGGGATAATATTTTCAACTGCTTATTAATTTGTTGCTGCATCTGTGTTTCCAGCGTTGCTTCCAGCAGCAGATTAATCGTGTGAGATGCATCCCGGGTATGTGGGGCAACGACCATACCAAAAGCAGATAAAACACCCGCATGAACAGGCACCATCACCCGGGACATCTGTAAGTTATCCGCCAGGGCACAGACGTGCAGAGCACCGGCACCACCAAAAGGGATCAGAGTCAGCGTTTTTGGATCAATACCGCGCTGTATCGACATCACTCGTAAGGCCCGGCTCATATGTTCATTAGCCACCTGAATAATACCTGATGCCGCAGCTGTAACTGACAGGGATAGAGATTTTGCCAGTTTTTCAATCACCTTATTGGCAGCACTTATATCCAGCGACATAGCACCGCCTAAAAATGCCTGTGCAGAAAGTCTTCCCAAAATTAAATTGGCATCGGTGACTGTTGCCTGTTTTCCTCCCCGTCCATAACAGGCAGGCCCCGGACTGGCACCCGCAGATTCCGGGCCAACCTGCAGCACACCGCCTGCATCAAGATATGCAATCGAGCCGCCGCCGGCACCAATCGTATGCATATCAACCATTGAAATCGCGACCGGATAATCACCAATATGACCTTCACTGGTCAGCTGTAATTCACCTTCAATAACAGCAACATCCGTTGATGTTCCCCCCATATCAAAGGTAAGTAAATCAGTTTGCTGAGCGGCAATGTATTTTGCTCCCGCCAGCCCTCCGGCAGGTCCCGACAAGAGCATACGTACCGCCTGATCAGCCGCCTTCTCAGCAGCAATCGTACCACCTGAGCTTTGCATTACCGCCAGTTTTGCCGGTTTTATCGCCTGAATCAAGCGTTTTAAATATCCCTGCACCAGAGGACCCACCCAGGCATTTAACCAGGTCGCAATGCCCCGTTCATATTCTTTATACTCGGGTAATATTTCTGATGAACGTGAAATCAACAGCTCAGGAAAATTTTTTTTCAGACTTTCTTCAATTCGACATTCATCCTGATCATCCAGGAATGAAAACAGTAAATTGATGGCAACAGCCTGTGGTTGATGCTGACGAATAAAGTCATTGAGCTGCAGCAGTTCATTGTCACTGAGTGATTGTAATCTCCGGCCACTGGCACTGACCCGGCTATTAACCTCATAGCATAGAGAGCGGGGAACCGGAGGTGATTCTGGTCTGGGACAAAGGTTATATAACTCTTTACGTGCCTGACGACCAATGGTTAAAATATCAGCCAGACCCGTATTGCTGATATAAACAGTTTTAACGCCTTTTTTTTCCAGTACCGCATTAGTCGCAACTGTTGAACCATGCACTATGGATAAGTTGTCCAGCTGCTTTTCCAGCCCTAATTCTTTAATACCCTGTAAAATTGCCAGTTCTGGTGCATGAGGTGTCGATAAAACCTTATGGATATTCAGTTTTCCCTGTTCATAATAAACAAAGTCGGTAAATGTGCCACCGGTATCAACACCCAGAATGCGTGTTGCATCAAATGACTGTTGATCGGCATGCTTAAAAATCACTGGCTGCAATTGAAATGCTCTTTAAATTGTGTGGCTGAATTATAAAAAATCCTATTTGTAACTACTATTTTACAATTCACTATGAATAAAAGTATAGCTTCATTCCATTTAAGCGATATAAACCATGCTACAATCCACTCACACTTTATAACTGCAGCAACAAATTCATTTAGCTTATAAATATAGTCATGATAAAAATGGACAGTGAAATTTTAATTGAAGTGAGTCAGCTTTCCCGTCACTTTTTTCGTAGTCATGTCAGCAGCGCTCTAAATAACAGCGATCAGACTATTGCCGTGGACAATATTAATTTTACCCTGCAGCGAGGTGAAGTACTCGGTTTTTTAGGTCCCAATGGTGCAGGCAAATCAACGACCATGCAAATGCTCACTGGCAATCTGGCTCCGACCCATGGCAGTATCAAGATTGCAGGCATGGATTTACTGGACAATCCCATTGCAGCCAAGGCAAAAATTGGTTATCTGCCGGATACCCCGCCGCTGTATAAAGAATTAACCGTTGATGAATATCTGAATTATTGTGCCCGACTGAACCAGCTTGCCAAAGCCGATGTAAAACCGGCCGTCAGCATGGCTAAAGAGCGCTGCGGGCTGACCGAACACGGTAAGCGGGTGATCAATAATCTTTCCAAAGGTTATCAGCAGCGAGTTGGCATTGCCCAGGCTATTATCCATTCTCCCGACATTGTCATTCTGGATGAACCGACTGTCGGTCTGGATCCCATTCAGATGATTGAAATACGCAAACTGATTAAAGAACTGGGGCAAACACATAGTGTCATGCTGTCAAGTCATATTCTCCCTGAAATTCAGGCTATCTGTGATAATGTCCTGATCATCAATCAGGGCAAGCTGGTTTTTAATGCCTCCATTGAGCAGCTCAAGCAACACATGCAGACTCAAACCCTGCAGTTGAGTTGCGCCAATCCCGTCGATATCACACAAATTGAGGCATTAGAAGGTATCAGCAGCGTACAGCAAAATGGCGAAAAACTGGTAGTACATTGCTCGTTCTGCGAAGACCTGTCGCAGGCAGAAAATAATCAGGCGGCATTTATAAAGATATCACAGCAGCTTATTAATCTGGCAAATCAGCAGCAATGGGGCTTATACGAGGTTTTCCCGGAGAAACAAACGCTGGAAGATATTTTTATGTCACTGACCTGTGTTGAAGCGCCTTTCATCCCCTCTCAGTTGCAGGAGCAGGAGCAAAAAATTGATTAAATTAATTGCCTTACGTGAATTAAAAAGTCTGTTTTTATCACCTCTTGCCTGGGCTATGCTGGTGGTAATGCAGCTGATTATGTGTTATCAGTTTCTCAGTCAACTGGAAGCTTATCTGCAGCTGCAGGCCAAATTAGCCGTTTTGGAAGACTCACCCGGTATTACTGATCTGGTGATTGCCCCCTTATTAGGCGGCTCTGCCATTGTTTTATTACTGATAGTACCGTTATTAACAATGCGCCTGATCAGTGAGGAGCAAAAGAGTCAGACCTTAGTACTGCTCTTCAGTGCTCCGATTTCCATGACGCAAATTATTTTAGGCAAATACCTGGGTGTTTTAGGTTTTTTATTGATTCTGGTCATAATGATAGCGCTGATGCCGCTGTCGCTGCTATTCGGTACCGCCATTGATCTGGGCCAGCTGTTTTCTGCACTCTTAGGACTCACTCTTGTGTTAGCATCCTTTGCTGCCGCAGGACTTTATATGTCAACCCTGACCCGGCAGCCGGCCATCGCAGCCGTCAGCAGTTTTGGCCTGCTGCTTTTTTTATGGATTATAAACTGGGCTGATGCTGCTGATGTGGACACTACTCTTGCTGCAGGAGGAGAAAACGTACTCCGCTGGTTTTCTATATTAAATCATTTTGAACCTTTGCTTAAAGGTGTTTTTTCTACTGCGGATATTGCTTATTATCTGTTATTTATCGTACTTTTTCTGGTGCTCAGTGTGCGTCGACTCGAACGCTTACGACTTCCACATTAGAGAGCACATTAGAGAGCACATTAGAGAGCGCATTAGAGAGCGCATTAGAGAGCGCATTAGAGAGCTCATTAAGGATCTAAAGATAAGTTTTATGGAAATTAACAATAGTTCAACCAGACATTTAAAATGGCAGAACATTCTTTTTACTATTTTGTTTCTGACCATCATTAGTCTATTAGCTTTTTTAAGTAATCGTTATGTCTATCTGGCGGACTGGACTGTTAACAGCCAGAACTCACTCAATGAAATCAGTCTGAAATTACTGGACACGCTTGAGGCACCTGTTGAAATTATTTCTTATACCAGCAATTCCCGCATCAAACAATCAGTACGAGAATTGCTTAAGCGTTATCAACAGCTTAAACCGGATATTTCACTTGCCTTTGTCAATCCCAATGCCGATCCGGAAAAAATCCGTAGTCTGAATATTGTGGTTGACGGCGAAATGATTATCACTTATCAGGGCCGACAGGAACATTTAACCGAACTCTCTGAACAGGATCTGAGCAATACTTTATATCGGCTTATGCGTGCCAGAGAACGTACTATTATCTTCACTCAGGGACATGGTGAACGCAGTCCGGAACGCGGAGCAAATTTTGACCTGAACAGTTTTACCCGCCATCTGATAAAACAGGGTTTTTTAGTTGATACTCTGAACCTGGCTAAGAAAAGGAGTATCCCTGACAATGTTTCTGTTTTAGTGATTGCCGGCCCGCAAACTGCGTTTCTACCCGGTGAAGTCCATTTGATTATGGACTATGTTAAAGCAGGCGGTAACTTACTGTGGTTGGGAGAGCCATTAAATATTGCTAAAAATCAGCCGATGAACGGCTTATTGCCCCTCTCTGAACTGCTGGGAATTGAATTTCTCGATGGTGTAGTGGTTGATCCCAGCACTCGTCAATACGACATCAGCCGTCCGGATTATGCCATTGTCACAGACTATCCCCGACACCCTGTTAATGAGGGTTTTTCCACCGTGACTTTGTTTCCACAAGCCGCAGGGATTGAACGCCTGCCGACTTATCTGGATGATAACGAAGAGAGGGCAGACATCAGTAATAAAGAAGAAGATCATTCCGGGCAGTCTCTCAACTCATCCCTCAACTCTTCCCTCAATAAGCATTTTAAGATGACCCCGTTTTTAACCACCATAGCACGCAGCTGGATTGAGACGTCACCATTAAAAGACACCGTTCATTTTAGTGAGCTGCTGGATATACTTGGCCCGATTACCATTGGCATGGTGTTAACTCGCCCGATCAGCGATGAACTCACCGCTGAGATCAGCAAGAATAACATTGCCGATAACCCCTCCGATAACATCCCCAATAATACCCCCAATAACACCCCCAATAACACCAGAGAACAGCGCATTATTGTTATGGGCGATGGTGATTTCCTGTCAAATACCTTTCTGGGTAATGCCGGCAATTTGAGCATGGGAATCAATATTTTCAACTGGCTGAGCCACGACGAACAGTTTATTGCCATTCCAAGCCGTATTAAAGATGATATTGTGTTAGAGATGTCACCCGTCATGCTGTCGCTGCTGGGTGGATTTTTTCTCTTTATCATCCCCGGACTACTGATCTTAAGCGGCAGTCTCATCTGGTTTAAGAGGCGCAATCGATAATGCAGTTTGAAAGCAGAACCCGAAGCATCGCTAAAACCAATGGCATTCTTGTTATTATTGTCATTCTGTTATCACTTATAGCCTGGTTTCAACCAGGTCTGCAGCGCACAGTATTTCAATTTTTGACCTCATTAAAAGCAGCCGAAGTGAACACGATTACTATTGAGCGACAGGATATTGGTTCAATTCAATTAAATAAACAAAAAAATGGCTGGTTTTTACAACAACCCTACCAGTTGCCGGCCAATCCCCTGCGAGTTAGTACGATTACCGCACTGGCAGAGAAGCGTAGTTATTCACAATTTCAGATCAGTGACAATGAGCTGGCCCGCTACCATCTGGAGAACCCTCTTATTTCAATCCGGCTTAATGAAAAACAATTGCTTATCGGCAGCGAAGATCCTGTCCATCATCAGCGTTATGCCATGAATATTAATGATAATCTCCAGTCAGGCAATAACACAGTGCATCTGATTAACGGCACTATTTATTATCAATTAAGAGCCAATCTGGATACTTTTATTTCACCTGTGCTGATACCACCTCAATCCAGTATTAAGAGTATTGCCTGGTCTGATAAAAAATTAACCATCACGGAGGGTCGCTGGCAATTAACACCGGACTCAGCTGATATCACATCTGACAGCATCGCCGGGTTGATTCAATTCTGGCAGCATGTCCGGGCAAGCAAAATTGAAACCAGTGTCTCGGTGCCGATAAGTAATGCCGAACTGCAGCAAAGTCCAGCTATCACCATAAGCTTTACCTTGCCCTCCAGTGACAAAGATTCAAAAATAAACACCATTCATTATTTAATTATTCAAGATGGTGGACAAATCAAACTATTGCGTACAGATATTCAGCTGGCATACTGGATCAGCCCGCAGACACTGAAACAGCTTACGGAATTCTCACTACAATAAAAGTGTAACTATTCAGCGTTCCGGCCTCTGGAGCAGAGATTTTTAAAATAAAAAAGCGCTAATGCACTCACTTTTAGCATAAAATGTGAATGATTTAGTACTTTCAAACTCTTAAACTTGCTTTAGAGAAATTACCTGACTATGATTACTGTATATGTATTCTTAATCAGGAAAATTTTCAAAAAGTTATTTTAAAATAACTTTTAAAAAAATAAGTTGGGTATAAAGAACAAGTGGAGAAACAATGAAAACAACAATAAGTGCCGTGCTATTCGCTCTACTGATTTCTATGACATCAGTCAGTTTTGCTGAATATAGCTATTATGATGATGAGGCAATAACAGAAGAAGAAGTTATCGTCGATTTACTCCTGGCTCGCCCCTTAGGCGTTGTCGGCAGTGCTGTCGGTATTGTTATACATGGTGTTGGCTTACTTTTCAGCGTACCTGGAGAGAATTTCGGCGAAACAGCCGAGGTGCTTGTTGAAAAGCCTTTGAATTATACTTTTAATCGACCTCTGGGCCGTTTTGAAAACAATTAATTCTATATTACGTAAGTACAGCCTAACGCCAATATGCCGGAATTGCCTGAAGTTGAAACCACACTGCGGGGAATTTCTGCACACGTCTTAAATTCCCCTATTATCCGGGTCAACATCAGAAATGCCCGACTGCGCTGGCCGATTCCTGATGATCTTGCCTCTTCGTTGAATCAACAAACAATCACGTCAATTAAACGCCGGGCTAAATATTTATTACTGCTGACTGACAAAGGCACGCTCATTATTCATCTGGGCATGTCCGGTAGTCTCAGAATTGTGCCGCCTGAAAGTGCTTATGATAAACACGAGCATGTTGAATTCTGCTTTGCCAATGGCAAAGCGCTGCGGTTAAAAGATCCGCGGCGTTTCGGCGCAGTGCTATGGACCACTGAGCCTGTTGATGAACACCCATTATTAAGTCATCTGGGCCCTGAGCCCCTGTCAGAGCATTTTAATGCCGCCAGCCTGTATAAATTATCCAGAAATAAAACAGTCGCCGTCAAACAGTTCATTATGAACAGCAGGGTGGTGGTTGGTATTGGTAATATTTACGCCAATGAAGCACTGTTTGCCAGCGGCATACACCCCAGGCGGGCTGCTGGCAAAATCAGTAAACAACGCTATGAGAGACTCTGTACTGAAAGCAAACGAATACTTGAACAGGCTATTTCACAGGGTGGCACAACGCTGAAAGATTTTGTCGGCGGCACAGGAAAACCCGGCTATTTTAAACAGGAACTACTGGTTTATGGCCGTACCGATCAACCCTGTGTTAAATGTCAAAAGCCATTAAAGGAAATCAGATTAGGCAATCGCAGTACGGTTTACTGTACCAATTGCCAGAAGTGATAAGCTTTTATGACTACATAGCAGTGCCGCAACTCAGGAACATGACATTGAGCGGCTTGCCTGCTGCAATGCTTGGTTAGAAAAATCTGATTTATTTACAATTTCCTACGCATTCAGACATCAACATCCTACAAGAATATACATATTCATCTCTAATTTCTTTCCACTTGTGGAAAACTCAAATCGTATTCAGTCGATCACTAGACTTATTAATTATTTAAGGGGGTATCCACTTATTATTTTGACCCATTTGGGTCATGTGTTTTTTGTGTTGAGAGTGTAGCATGGGCCATAAATTGAGAGTTTCAAAATTGATACTTGGTATTTCTTGTCGTAAACACTTCGAAGTTGGCTTTATTTTCAGAGGTGATAACCACCACTATTTTGAGCCGGAAACGAAGGGTGAAGCGAAAAATAACAATTTACTAACGCTACGCTAGATGGTGGGAGAGGCTATCCCGTTAGCTTGGCATAACGCAGAGAGGAATAAAGACATGAAAAAAAGAACAATAGTTGCTGGGGTGCTGATGGCAAGTTTGAGTATCGCAGTTCCGGGTACAGTTTTTTCACAGCAGCATAGTTTCCTGAAATCGGGGGGAGTCGATGATAAAAATGTAGCTATCGCATACTACAACACGATAGACCCAGACAACCTAAGACCGACCCAGGAAGATTGGCTGAAAGTGAATGGTTACAAAGATCCAGTCAATGAGGAAATTGTAGTCAAGGGGCATTTCAGTGACGGAGATCTGGCATTTTGGCGTTCCATCTCAATGGTAAAAGACAAGAGGCCCGGATATGAAGGTAACATTGCCTTCACCACAGCAAATTACAAAAAAGAGAAGGATGCCCTTGATGGGACGAATCCAGTCTCGATAGTCAATATGGAATACTCACCAGGCCCTGAGGATGATCTAATCACCAAGTTCTATGTGTTTAATGCTGATACCGGTAATCGAGTCACTAGCACGATTTTTGTTGAAGGCGGCGAACCATTATACCTCCCGGCCGCATGTTATTCCTGTCATGGCGGTGATGATGACGCAGAGTCTCCCTTGTTGAGTGGCTATAATGATGGTTCAGGTGAAACCAATGCGACTTTTCTGGCTTTCGACATAAGAACCATGGCATTCGGTGATACCACACAGGCTAGCCTGGAGCCAAATATCAAAAAATTAAATGAAGCTGTGCTTGGTACTGATCCGACAAAGGCAACCAGAAAGCTCGTCAAGGGCCTTTACGGTGGTGCAGGACTACCTAGAGACACGCAGGACCTGGATTATATTCCGGCCAGCTGGAATGTTGGGGAGGTTGAGGAAGAGCTTTATCGTGATGTCATTGTTCCCACATGTCAGGGCTGCCACACTGCCTCCGATACGAAACTACTTAGTCTTCAATGGTGGAAGGCCAACACCGCATCTATCAGGGAAGTCGTGTTTCATGAGGAGTTAATGCCCGATTCCATGCCGGCATACGAACGTTTCTGGAATGACACCAATCAACACGAGATACTTCTTAACGCGCTAGATCATTTTGAACTTCCTTAATAATAGGTAAAGGCAGATTGAATCAGGTTACGACCTGCGACCCATAGTCGCAGATCACAGCCAAGAAGGTCGTTTCTGGGTAAGCGATCAATCAGCGATATTATTTCTCCAACCTAGATAAATCTGATAAAAAAGGATTATCCCAAAATTTATTTTTCCAGCATCTGGGCGTTAATAAAAGTTTCGCTTTTATAACCTACGACTTATAACTTATAACTGCTTTACTTACTCATTGCCTGCAGATATTTTGCTTCCATAGCTGCATACTCAGCTGCCATTTTGAGCTGTTTTTCTTCCAGCTCTTTAATCCGCTGAGTTTGTTCGAGGTGATCGTTTTCAAGACCTGTAATACAACTCATGAGCTCTTTACCTTCCTGGGTAAACCGGGCAATCATGGTGTCTTTTTCCTGCAGCACCTGCTTCTGCTCAACTGCATCCGTTTCATTATTCTG
>DAOVUK010000191.1 GCA_030632625.1 Gammaproteobacteria bacterium | reverse complement strand
TCTATCAGACTATTTTTCAGATACACATCGACCTCTTCAAGACGACCATTAGAGTCTTCAGAAAGCGCTCAAAATCTTTTTGTTCCTGCTGAACATTACTGCGCATTTTACTGATCAGTTCAGCAATTAATTTTAGAGCCTGAGGCAGCTCTGCTGTTGTGACACCATGAGAAAAATTCTCTTTAAGCTGCTCAGCTTTTTCTTTGACGGCATCTTCAAGTGGTAAAAATTCAATCAGACGTATTAATAACTCATTGTGATCTATCATGTTATTAATAGATTTTTTCAAAAGCCAGTGATTGATAAGCAAATTCATTCAGTAAATGTTCTAACATGTGGCGCATAAAATCTGGAAATTGCTTTTTTCTTAATTAATTATGAAAGGGTTTATAAGCAATATTAACACCAAATAAATTATTAAATCCTCTGTGAATATCAGCTATCGTTTTAATTTCATGTTGTGAAAGAACGGTTATAAAAGCCATACCCAGTCGGTAAGGGGTTATTTGCCTGCAACGTGATGCCAATTTTAATGATTTCCCTAAATCATTTAGTGTCTTTTCTGAAAAAAACTTTTTGCATTTATTTCCAAGTTGTTTAATATAGATTTTGTTCATTTGATCAGCTCGCTATAAGTATTGGTCTACTTGATCTGATCATTTGAACGCCTAGCCTAATAGTTCAATTTAAATGCTAAAAATAGCTGTTTTGTTGAAGTTTTTAATTATTTTAAAATAAATCCTCATAAATCAATAAGTTTAAAGATCCAGTCTATGAGTTTGGTTTAACCTTGGTTTTAAAGTAATTATCCCTTTGGTTTTAACGGGCATTGTTTTATTTGGTGTGTCAATTGTAATAGCTGAAATACTCGCCAGTAAAGAAAAAAATACAAAATATCTCTTATTTTTTGTACTGTTTTTGCTATACCATTTTTGTTGTACATCAACTCTTTCACTAATATAGTCTTGTTCATTCATGGCATATACCCTGGCAGAATAACAAATTATTAATTTTATTGATTGTAAAGTGCCAGTGAATTTCCTATCCTTAGTTAATTACAAGGGATTTCTACACAAAAAAATCTGTTATCAAACCGCCTCTTATAGAACTTCCTTTTCTCCAATTGACTAGTCATGGCATGGATATGTTTGAAAAAAATACAGAGCGGCTTTGGGATCAACTCATTGAGTTCATAGAAGATGGGCGTGTTATTCCAATAATCGGACCAGAACTGCTGAAGCTCAATATTGAAGGTAAAGCCACGTTTCTTTGCACCTATCTTGCAGAGCAGCTTGCAAATCGCTTACAAGTCGACTCAGAACCGACCGATACATTAAATCAGGTTGCGTGTCGATACATTACTCAAGGTGGACAAAGGGAAGATATTTATCCAGAGATCAAACATGTCATGCCGTCATTGACAGAAGCGGAGCTTCCAGAGGCTCTGATTAAACTGGCCGAAATTCGCCCGCTCAAATTATTTGTGACCACCTGTTTCGATCCATTGCTTGCTCAGGTTCTGAATCAGGTACGATATGGCGGTAAGGTAAATACTCAAGTGCTGGAGTTTTATCCGGGAGTGGATTTGGATAATGATCTGCCGGTAGCACTAAAAGATTTGCATCGAACGACGGTGTTTCATTTGTTTGGAAAGATGTCAGCGGCTCCCGAATATGCCGTCACAGACGAAGATGTGCTGGAATTTATGCATAAGCTGCAATCCAAGACATCCCGACCCGCACGTTTGTTTGATGCTTTGATCAAAGAAGACCTAATGGTTATCGGCTGCCCATTGTCTGACTGGCTGGGACGTTTTTTTGTGCGTCTCGGTAAGAAGGGTCGCCTGGTGACTTCCGGAGGTAAAACCGATTTCCTGGCTGGTGACCAGTTTCAAATTGAATCAAATCTGACTCAATTTCTGAATAATTTTAGCCGGCGGACCAAAGTATTTCCAATGGCATCAATTGAATTTGTCAATGAATTACACCGGCGCTGGATAGCACTGCATCCGCCATCTTTGCATGATGATGAGCCAATCCCTGTATTAGAAACACCTCATCTAAAGCCAGCAACGCCACTGGCATCCATGCACAATGGTGCGGTTTTCCTGAGCTATGCCAGCGAGGATCGTTCTGCGGTGATGTTAATTCAAGAGGCTCTTGAGCAGGCCGGGATTGATGTCTGGTTTGATCGCAACCCGGAAGCCCTGCGTCCCGGGGATAACTTCGCAAACAAAATTAAATCCAATATTGACAAGTGTTCTCTATTCATCCCGATTATTTCACAGCACACCTTGACACCAAGACCCCGTTTTTTTCGTACCGAATGGAACTATGCTCAGGATGTCAGCGCACGCTATCCTGATAATTGGCGCTATATCATTCCTGTGGTCATTGACGATACTTCACCGGAATCGACGACAATACCTGAAAAGTTTCGTCAACTGCACTGGGAGAACATGCAAGGGGGTCAAACCAGGGTGGAGTTTGTCAATGAAATAAAACGTCTCTATCGTGATTATCAGCGCAGCCTTGCTCAATCAACATGACCACGCAGTCCGATCAAGATATTCTCGATGACGAGCATCCCTGGCCGGGTTTGGCCTCGTTCAAAGAGCAGGACGAGCATTTTTTTAAAGGCCGGGAAGCCGATATAGAAGAACTGTATAGTCTCGTAAACCGTGAGCGACTTACGATCATTTTTGCTATTTCTGGACTTGGAAAAAGCTCACTGCTGCAAGCGGGTCTCTTCCCCAGATTACGTCTGGAAAGAATTCTCCCGATTATTATCCGACTGAATTTCACAGATGCTTCAGTGAGTCTCAGAGAACAGGTGTTCAGTGCCATAGCTTTACAAGTTAAGGATAAGGCTATTGAAGCGCCGCAGCATAAAGACAATGAAACTTTATGGGAGTATTTTCATCGCAAGGGCTCAGAATTCTGGGATACCCGTAATCATATTACACTGCCTTTACTCTGTTTCGATCAGTTTGAAGAAATGTTTACTCTGGCTCGTGGTGACCTGAAGCAAATCTCTAATTTGAATAAGTTTATCATAGAGCTTGCTGATCTGGTTGAAGGGCGATGCCCTGAAAGCGTGAAAGCTCGTTTGGATACTAATTCAGATGAAGTCAAAAACTTCAGCTTTAGCCGCCATCCCTACAAGCTGATTTTCAGCCTTCGTGAAGACTATCTCGCTGATTTGGAGGAACTGCGTGTACACATACCTTCAGTAATACACAATCGAATGCGGCTTTTACAGATGAACGGTGAACAAGCCCTGGCAGTGGCAGACCAGACACAGGGGCTGCTTATGGAAAGCAGTGTTGCTGAAAGTATCGTCCTTCTGGTCGCTGGTCAAGAAGGTAAAGAGAGTCAGAAATTAGCCGAGTTGCGTATCGAACCCGCATTGCTGAGTTTAGTCTGCCGTGAGCTTAATGAACTGCGCATTGCAACGCAGGCCCGACAGATTGATGCACAAATCGTAGCAAGCAATCGTGATCAAATTCTGGAGAATTTCTACCAAAGCAGCCTGAAGGATCAATCTTCTGAGTTATGCCGCTTCATCGAGGACAAGCTGATTACCGTTTCCGGGTTTCGTAATAGCGAAGCCTATGACAATGCCTTAGAAATTCAGGGCATTTCAGTGCAGGCTTTGGCACAACTTGTTCAGCGGCGTCTGCTGAGAGTAGAGGAATGGAATGGTGTCAAGCGAATTGAACTCATTCACGATGTGATGACCGGTGTGGTGCGCAAAAGGCGCGACCAGCGTCTGATGCTGGAGAAACAACATCAGATGGAACAGGAACGCCTTGAAGCGCAGCAAAGAGAAGAAAAAGCCAGAGAGGCATTACGAGTCAGCAAGCGCAAGGCATTGGTCTCTGCGATCTTGTCAGTCATATTTATAATAACGACTCTTTTAAGTGTCTGGAACTGGATGGATGCCAGGCATTCTCGCACAATCACCCTGTCCGGTAAACTTGCTGTGCAGGCGGCTTTGCTGACCGAGCATGCGCCTGAAGACAGCATTGTCGAACGGGCAGCGGCACTGGCAATTGAGTCATGGAATATTGTTCACAATACAGAAGCCTCCGGTATAGCGGATAAACTGCTGCGCATGCTCCCCAGATATCGAATCCAGCACAATGGAATTGTCATGAATATTGCCTTTAGTTCAGATAATCGTTTACTGGCGACTGCGAGCAAAGACAAAATAGTGCGGGTGATCACAACCAAAGACGGTAAGGAGCTGTTTCGAATAGAGCATGATGATTGGGTTTATAGTGTTGACATCAGTTCTGATCGGCGTTTACTTGCCACGGGTTCCAAAGATAGAAGCGTTCGACTGGTGGAACTGTCAAGTGGTGAGGAAGTTTTTCGTTTGCTTCATGATGGTACCGTGCGCAAAGTTATTTTTAGCCCGGACAGCCGGTTAATTGCAACAGCCAGCAAGGATACGGTACGTCTTTTTGATACCATAACGGGTATGGAACTGCAACAGATCAGCCATAACGATGAAGTCAGGAATCTTGCCTTCAGTCCCGATAGCCGATTACTCGCCACTGCAAGCAAGGATGGCATGGCAAGATTGATCGATGTTTCGACAGGTAAAGAACTGGCTCAAATTGCACATAAAGACTGGGTAAATTCGGTGACTTTCAATTTTAACGGGCGATTATTAGCGACTGCGAGTAAGGACAAAACCGTGCATCTGATAGATACGGTAACCGGTAATGAAATTAGAACAATTAAACATCCTGATGTCGTGTGGAGCGTGGATTTTAGCCCTGATGGCCTGTGGCTGGCAAGCGCAAGCGATGATAATAAGGCCAGAGTCTTTGCACTCAGTACGGGTAAGCAGGTTGCCGAAGTTTCTCATAATAAAGGGGTTTTTGTGGTCAAGTTCAGTTCGAACGGACAATTTCTCGCCACTTCCAGCCAGGATCATACTGCCCGCCTGATCGACACGGATAACTGGCAGGAAATCACCAGGATAATTCATGGTGGGCCGGTCTGGAATATCAAGTTTAGTCCCGACAGTCAATTGCTGGCCACCAGCAGCTCGGACAAGTTGGCACGACTTGTCGAGATCGTCAAAATACCGGATGATATAAAGATTCAGCAGGATGGTGCCATTTTTGGTCTTGCCTTCGATCCCAAAGGACAATTATTGGCCGCAGCCAGTGCAGATAAAACCGCCAGACTGTTTGCTATCACTACAGGGAAAGAAGTGATGAGAATTAATCATGATGATGAGGTATATGGTGTTGCTTTTAGTCGAGATGGGCGGTTTTTAGCCACATCCAGCAAGGATTATAGTGCTAAACTGATAGAGGTCTCCACTGGCAGGGAAATAGCGGCAATCAAACATGACAAGGAGGTCAGAAACATCGCCTTTAGCCCTGACAGCCGATGGCTGGCGACTGCTAGCCTGGATAAAATGGTCAAAGTGATTGCGACTGCAAGCGGTGAGAAGACAGGGCAAATCGAAAGTGACGATGAAGTCCGATCACTCGCTTTCAGTTTTGATGGACAGCTATTAGCGATTGCCGGTAAGGATGATACGATACAATTAATCGATACAAAAACCTGGCAGCTCAGGCAAGCCATTCAATTAGCGGCAGGTGTTTCGCAGATAGCCTTTAGTCCGGATGGACGACTTCTGGCAACAGCGAGTGAAGACAATATAGCCAGATTATTTAAAGTCAGTTCCGGCAAGGAGCAAGCACGATTTGAACATGCTGATAGTGTGCTTAGTATTGCTTTTAGTCCAGATGGTTCGCTGTTGGCAACCGGTAGCCAGGATAATACCGCTCACTTGATAAATGTTAAGACAGGTAAACTGATTGCCTCAATCAAACACGGCGGCAGTGTGAACAGCATTGCCTTTAGCCCTGGGGGCAAGTTTTTGGCTACTGGTAGTGAGGATGCTACGACCAGACTTATCGAAACATCATCCGGCAGGGAAGTTAAACAAATAAGTCATGCCGATATGGTCTGGGCTGTTGCATTCAGCCCGGATGAAAAACTGCTGGCTTCGGCACTCAATAATGGTCGCGTAAAACTGGTTGCAGCCAATCCACAGGAAGTATTTAAGCTTTTATGCACCAGAGCAGGACGAAATCTGAATTCAGATGAATGGCGTGATTATCTGGAGTTTATACCATACCGTCAATCCTGCAAAGACTGGCGCTTATCCGAGAATATACCCTGAAAAAGGGCTTGTGGCTGTGCAAGTATCATGGGTATAGATCCAGTGTCATACTGAAGGAAGTCAGAAATATTTATGAATCACCTGCTTATTATTTTTCCAGTAGTATTATGTTTGGCAGGCTGTACTTCTATGGCAGAACGGTTTGCAGGAAAAGCTGCTGAGCTGAAGTTGCAACGTGAAGTCGTAACAGGGTCACGTTTTCAACATGTACTCTATAGTAAAACAGGACACTTATCAAAAAGCTTGCACATTTATCTGGATGGTGATGGCACACCCTGGATAGCCGGTCGACCCGCAAACGATCCCACGCCAGCTAACCCAATGGTGCT
>DAOVUK010000121.1 GCA_030632625.1 Gammaproteobacteria bacterium | reverse complement strand
CTGCATCACGTTTCTCGCTGGGAGTGGAAAATCAAAATCAAGAGCTGAGAATAAAGCCACAGCCTAAGTCCGAATGCTTTTTCTTGTCTTTTGATTTATTCTTTTGACTTTGGACAGCGAGAGAGAGGATAAATGCCGTAGAGAATGTCGGGTAGACTGGTGCGTCTGAATGGGGTATCGAATGACATGGATGTCATTCTTAAGCGTTCCATGGATGGACTTGAGCGTCCCCAGTCAGACGCACCAGTCTACCCGGCAGTCGTTCCCCAGATACAAAAGCAAATATTTATCCGAACGGCAGCAATGGTAGTAAACCGACAAAAGTACGTAAAAATATGAAGAGCCATAATTATATAATAAAAACACATATTAATTGTTGCTTATATTAATTAAATCTAATATACTTTCTTCAGGTTGAAAAAAAATTAAAACACGATACAAAATAATAACAACCAGATAAATAAAATACACACACATTAAAATAACCCTTATATAAAAGATATATATACTGGAGAGTATAAAATGAAAAAATTAATTATTGCTGCTGCAATCGTAACATCTGTTGTTTCCATGAGTGCTAATGCCTGGTGGGGTGATGATGGTAATTCTAATACCAACTGGAATGGCAATGGTTACAACAACATGAATAACAATGCTTATGGTAATGGTTATGGTAATGGCTGGGGTGACGGCAGCATGGACAGTGATGTGGATGGTGATTTCGAAATTACTATTAAAGCTCGTGGCCGCGGCCGTGGTAAAGGCAATACTCGTGGTTCAGCATACGGAAGTGGTAACAGCAACTATAATGGTTACAACAACATGGATGGCCGCTTTGATGGTTACAACAATTATACCAACCAGCAACAAGGCTATGGTTACTACCCTCGTCCGGTACAAGCCCCTGTTGCAGTAGCGCCAGTAGCTCCTGCTCAGCCAGAAGCAAAAGCAGCCAAGTAAATTAAGTGACCTGTTGTTATCCTGATGTATAATGCATCAGGTCAGGTCTGACTTTAAAAAGCCCGCAGCTCTGCTGCGGGCTTTTTTGTTTGTCTGAAACTTATCGCTGATAGTCGCAGCAAAACTTCACATCGATTGATTCAACCTCCTTTGTCCTGATAAACGAGCATAATGACTGGCTCGTAATAAACCTGTCTGTAATAAAGCAGAGCGCCTAACTTCAGTTGTCTGCGCTGGCGTCAGTGCGTTGGTAGACGGTATTAACCGGCTGTTATCTATGTGCTTGTCGATATTATCAGGCAGGGTCAAATCAGTATAATAATTACTAAAGGGAGTATGACTATGATGCTCTTGACTAAACATAGTTAGTAAGCGCTTACTAATTAGAGATATGCACTGGCTGGCGGGTGAATCGGGATGTTTTAATAAAATAGCCTGCTGCTGTAAAATAGAGGCCGGGATGTTTTTATCGGCCAGAATATAGCCGGCAAGATGTATTTGCGCTAATTGCAAATGTTTATTTACCGCCATTTTAAAACGCTTAAAAGTGGCCTGAGCTGACTGATGACTGGCGGCCATATTGACCACCACCAGTACAGGTTGTTGATAATGATATTTTTTTAATATACGCAGTAGAGAAAAGGCATCAGTTAATGAAGTGGGTTCCCCGGTGATAGTAAGCAGCAGGTATGGTGCCGCTAATATCAGGCTGATGTTGGTTTGAGCGATCCCGGCAGCAGTATCAATAAGCAGGTAGTGGTAGTTTTTTTCCAGTGAGCGTAAACCCTGTATGAGTTTTTTCTGCTGCCGATAGGAAAACTGGATAAAATCAGTCACTCCGGATGCACCGGAGACAATATCGATTCCTCCCGGCCCCCTGGTCAGTACATCCTGTATAGAAACATTATTTTTAAAAAAATGTTCCAGAGTGTGTAACGGGGTGATACCAAGAAGAATATTGAGATTGGCCAGATTGGTATCCGCATCAAACAGACACACTTTTTTTCCGGCATGAGCAAGAGCGATACCAAGATTGATTGCCAGTGTACTCTTACCCACCCCGCCCTTACCACTGGAAATGGCAATTACCCGTGCAAAATCATGTTCATGCGTATTGGTAGCAGGCATATTTATCCGGACTTTCTACTATGCTTAATATAAGTCGAGTATATTGAAAATTACAGCGATTTACAAAAATGAAGTTGATATGGAAAAATAATCAGGTAGGAAATAGATTACAAACTTGTAAATGTATTTAAAATTACATAGACTTAGCTAGTATTGTTAAGTATTTGCATAAGGAAGCTGGAGTAAATAATAAAAAAATGCAGCAATCCCCATTAAATCAATCATTGCACATAGAACTGGATAAGATACCATCGATGCCCTATGTATTGCTTCAATTGCTTGAAGTAATTCGTGATCCGGATGTCAGTTTTACAGAAATTACAGAAATTATTCAGGCTGATCCGGCATTGACTACCAGAGTTATGTCAATTGCAAATTCTGCTGCTTACTATCAATGGGATCAAAATAAAGATTTTAACCGTCTGCTGGTTGCTCTCGGTTTGAAAATGGTTAAAACCATTGCTATCAATTCTGCGGTACAACAATTTTTCTCACAATTTAATGTCGATAATGAGGGAATGCTTGCCCGTTTTTGGCAAACATCATTAACCACTGCAAGTATTGCCAGAGCATTAGCACATCTGACCGGCTATCATCACGAAGATGAAGCCTATATCGCCGGCTTATTGCATAAATTAGGTGAACTGGCTTGTTTGATGCACAATGCAGATGAGTACATACAAAAAATAAATGCAGTTCAGGCAGCATCATTGTATGAACTGGAATCACAACGAAGCAGGATAGAACAGGATTTTATTGGTGCAAGTATCCCGGAAATAGGTGCCTGGATTATTAATGACTTTGATAAAGATTCCATACTGAGTGATGCCGTACTTTATCAACGAGAATCAGCTGAGCAAATAATGGGCACACCGCATCTGGTGCAAGTGATTAATCTGGCCCATAAATTAGCGATGCTCAGTGAACCTGCTGTAGTAGAAAGTCAGACTTCGACATTTGTTTTAGAAAATAAAGAAAGTGTTTTTGAAGAAGTTTCCCGTGTCTTTGGTTTAAATCAGCCGCTGCTGGAAGAAATGCTGGCCAGGAGTCATTCAGAATTTCTGGATACAGCGAAAAAGATGGGCATCAAGATCAGTGCTGAAAATTCTGTTGAGCTGGATAATGAGCAAATTCAGCTGGCGCTGGCAGAAAATGTACGCACGATTGCCTTATCCAGTTCTCTGCAGCAAATTAATGGCTGCCGCTTAGAGCGTCGACCGGAAAAAGAATTAATAGAACAAATCATGCAGAATCTCAAAGTTCTGTTTGCTTTATCTAATTGTCTTTTTCTGGCATATGACGATGAAACCCGACAATTAAAGGGTCGCTATGGAACCAATCGACAGGCACGATTACTGACACATTTTAATATCTCATTAGATGCCAGTGTTACTTTACCTGTTCAGGCCCTGCTTAAAGGTATCCCCGTCTCTTCAAAGGACTCTTTACAAAATTCTTTACAAGAGGAAGCTGAGCAGGATAAAAAGTCTGTTCTTGACAGACAATTGCTGCGCTTAATGGATGCACAGGAAATGCTCTGTATTCCCCTGTTTGACAAGCTTAATAATAAAAAATTCGGGGTATTGGTTGCTGGCATCAGTGCAGTTCGACTGCAGGCAATAAGACGTGAAAAAGGACTATTGTATGAATTTTCAAAAGCGGCCTCTGAAGTTATATCTCAGGATAGAGTTATGGCTGAACAATTACGAGCTGCTGTTGAAGAAGAAAAATCATTACAATCATTACAGATCCGCAAGCTGGTACATGAAGCGAATAATCCATTAGGTGTTATTCGAAACTACCTGCAGATACTATCGCTTAAGCTGGCAGATTCGCAAGATTCAAAATTACAGGGACAACTTGAAATCCTCATGGAAGAAGTTGAGCGGGTGGGTAACATTGTGCTCAGAATAAGGGAAACACCACAAAAAAAGGAAGCCGACAATAATAAAGTGGATATCAATGAGCTAATCAACCAGCTGATATTAATTTTTAAAGAGTCTTTATTCTTAAAGTCAGGGATTGTTGCTCATTTAAATCTGGATTCATCCATTCCACTGATTAAAAGCAATGCTAATAGTTTAAAACAAATTTTAACTAATTTATTTAAAAACTCGGCGGAGGCAATGCCTGATGGCGGAGAAATTAATATCAGTACACGGGATCAGGTTAATTTTAATGGTGAACAATTTATTGAATTAAGAATTTCAGATAACGGGCCGGGTATCCCAAAAGAAATTTTAAATAATCTTTTCAAGCCAGTTAAAAGCACTAAATCAGGAGAGCATTCCGGGTTGGGCTTAAGTATTATAAAAAATCTTGTTAATGATCTGGGAGGTACGATAGGAGGCAGTAATCGGTATTCGCTGCAGCCCTCATCAGTATCAATTAAACAAGAAAGCAAGGGTGCAGAATTTATTATTCTGTTGCCAAGAAGGCTTTTCACTAAATAAAATCAATTCATAAACAGGAAAAGCTGGTTAATAGTTCGGTTTAATTTCGAACAAGACCTTTTTGAAGGGGAATGGTAATGAGCGATAATAGTATCGATAGGGATAATATTTTTTATCTCTATAAAGAAATACGGGATCCCAATGATGCGTTTGCAGTAAGCATTTTAGTTGCTGATGATGATGAATTGATGCGAGAGAGTGTTCAGGAACTGCTTTCACTCTATGATTTAACCTGCACAATGGCTGTCGACGGGCAGCAAGCGCTTGATATTATGGCTGACAAACCAGTCGATATTTTATTACTTGATTTGCTGATGCCCCGGGTAGATGGTTTTCAGGTGATGAAAGAAGTAAAAGTGAAATATCCCGATACCGATATTATTGTGACCAGCGGCGAGGCAACTTTTAAAAATGCCACACTGGCTATGCGGCATGGGGCAAAAGATTTTTTGCATAAACCTTATATCCCTGCTGAATTAATTAAGGTGATCAATAATCTTATTGAAAAGCGGGAACTGAAACAAAAACTGGATACAATGACCCGTTGTATGCAGGCATCAGAAAAGCGCTATAGTTTCTTTGTTAACAACTCTCCGGATATGGTTTATATGCTGGATCAAAATGGTTGTTTTGTTTTTGTTAATGAGCGTGTGACTGAATTGCTGGGTTATACTCAGGAAGAATTTATTGGTCACCATTATTCAGAATTTATTCATACAGAAGATATTGAAAAAGCAAATTTTGCTTTTAGTACTTCCTGGAGTAATGTCGATGTTGCTCAAAAAGTAGAATTCAAAATGATACCAAAATTTTCGGGAGTGGATTTCTGTGATTTTGAATCACGTTCAATTGCTATTAAATTAAATGCATCTGAAATACCGGATAGAGATTCAAAAGATAAAATTATTGGTATCTACGGTGTAGCAAGAGATGTGACTGAGCAAAAACGTCTGGATGAAACAATCTGTTTTCAGTTATACCATGATGCGCTGACCGAATTACCCAATCGAATTTTATTCAGTGACAGAATTAATTTTGCCATGTCTCAGGCGAAACGAAACAATAAGAAAATTGCGGTGATGTTTCTTGATATGGATCGTTTCAAGGTGGTTAATGATTCTCTGGGACATCTTGCCGGTGATAAATTGCTGCAGGAAATTGCCAAACGATTAAAAACCTGCACTCGTGATAGTGATACATTGGCCAGAGTGGGTGGTGATGAGTTCAATCTTATGCTGCCGGATATTCATTCTGGTGATGATGTGCTCAATCTGGTTGATAAAATTACTCAGGCACTGGAAGTACCTTTTCTTATTGAAGGTAATGAAGTTTATGTTACTTTTAGTATCGGTACTGCAATTTATCCTGAAGATGGTGACAGCAGTGAAACGCTTATCAAACATGCTGATATGGCGATGTACAATATAAAAGGCAAGGGAAAAAATGGTCATGAATTTTTCGCCGATCACATGAAGGTTTTATTTCAAAATCATCTGTCTATTGAGAATGGTATCAGAAAGGCGATTCAGGATAACCAGTTTGAAGTTTATTTCCAGCCTCAATATGATGTCAAGTCAGAAAAAATATCCGGTGTCGAAGCATTGATCCGCTGGAATCATCCGGAAAAAGGTCTGATTTCCCCCAATGATTTTATTCCTCTGGCAGAGGAGACCGGTTTAATTAATGCCATCGGGGAATGGATGCTGGATGCTTCTTGTCGGATATTTCAGAATTGGATAGAAACTTACCCGGTATTATCTGATATTGTTCTGGCGGTGAATATTTCAGCCTGCCAGATCAGCACCGAACACTTTGTTGATTATGTGCTTGATACTTTAAATAAATACAATATCAGGGCTGAACAACTGGAGCTGGAAATTACTGAAAATACGCTGATGCAGGAAATGGAACTGGTGGTAGGCAAATTAAAACAGTTAGCAGGCCATGGTGTTCGTTTTGCCGTAGATGATTTTGGTATGGGTTACTCATCATTGAGTTATTTACAGACACTGCCGCTTAATAACTTAAAAATCGATCGCTCCTTCATATCAACAATACAGTCAGAGGGTGATAAAAACTCAATAATTACCGCCATAGTGGCAATGGCCAAAGAAATGGGTATGAATATTGTCGCAGAAGGTGTTGAGAATAAATCACAAATAGATTATATCAAAGCTATTGGCTGTCCAACTGTTCAGGGTTATTGGTATGGTCATCCGATGCCGACCGATGAAATGCAGATGATTGTTCTCAATAGTCTGGCTGACTATGATCTAGAAAAGCATAATTTAGAAAAGAGCCATGTAAAGGCCATGGTTTAAACTTTGCCCGGGTTATCAATTGTTTATTAGTATAGCCTTATATTGTCTTGCGTGAGTGAATCTCTTTCGCTCATCCTCTCCCACCTAATACTCACTAGTCAGGGGTTTTATGTTTAACATACAACTTATAAACATAGAAACATAGAAACATAGAAACTTACAACATCGGACTTAATTGGCTTTTGCCCGAAATGTAAGTATGATTCGGTTCACATTAAGCGATTATTTTAAAATGCAGCTCATTTTTATGCATCAAAATAGTGCATAAAAATGAGTTTCCAATGTAATTAGATGTGTTTCTTATACTATAAATCGAGTCAGCAGAGCTTTAAGCATTACCACTGCTCATATTTGTGGTGCTGGTATAATAATTGCTTCAAAATATGCCATTAATATGAAAATCGAATTTCGTAACCCCCAATTTAGTCATTTAAGCCGAGGAACACAGAATGAGTGGAAATGAATCACGCCTTCAAGCGATTTACCAAATTACCAACCGTGAGACTATAGAACTAGACAAAACTGATCCACTGAGCGAGATCTGGGCAAGTGATGTGTTTAATCTTGCAAAAATGGAAGATTCTCTGTCTAAAAATGCCTATAAAGCAATCAGGAAAACCGTACAAACCGGAAAACCGCTAGATTCAGCGACTGCCGACATTGTTGCTGCCGCAATGAAAGAGTGGGCCGTCTCTAAGGGTGTTAAATTCTACTCTCATATTTTCTACCCGTTAACTCACGCGACAGCTGAAAAACATGATGGTTTCGTTATTACCAGCTCTGATGGCAATGCAATTACAGAATTCACCGGCAGTCTGCTAATTAAGGGTGAACCAGATGGTTCATCATTCCCTAATGGCAGTATTCGTATGACCAATGCCGCTCGTGGTTATACTGCATGGGATCCCACCAGCCCTGTTTATGTTACGCACACTGATAATGGCGCAACATTAATGATTCCATGTGTGTTCATGTCATGGACAGGTGAAGCTCTGGATAAGAAAATTCCTTTATTGCGTTCCAACGATGCCATGAACAAAGCAGGCAACAGAGTCCTGTCATTAATGGGTGAAGAAGACATTGCGCCTTTGAACTCAAGTTGTGGT
>DAOVUK010000480.1 GCA_030632625.1 Gammaproteobacteria bacterium | reverse complement strand
TTCACCTGCAATATAGTCGGCCAGAATCACACTGGATGTCAGTAAAGAAAGAGTAAAAACAAATCCGATTGAAATGATCTTAAAAGAAAATGCTTGCAAAATAATTTACCTGTTTAAAAAATTAACTTTTAGTTTATCTAAATTTGCAGCGACAGGCAATTTAAAAAAATGCTATTTTTTTACATAAATAAGTTGTTTATTATATAAGTGATTGTTTATTCAGGATTAGTTTTGATCTGTTTTATTAGTATAATGTAGAAAATTACAATTTATAGGGTTTTTACTGCTTGACAACGTTCATCAATATACTTAACAATAGAGGCACAATAATATTTTAATAAGCACTGCATTTAAACTACTTTAAACAAACTAAGCTTACAAACAAAACTTAACAATCAAAAAAAGTAAATTCATAAATCAAAACTATAGAAGGGATTCTATTGTTATCAAGGAGGCTACTAATATTATGGTATCTTTTAAGGAACTGAACGAACAAAACCACAAAATTATAGAACGTACTAAAATTATATCGTATATGATTCAAGATCGTACCATCTGTGATTCTGATGTCACCTGTGACCTGTTTTTTGATGTGATGGACAGGATCAAGAGTCACATGGATGTTGAAGAGCGTGAGCTCTATAAGAGTATGCTGACTCATAGCGATCACAAGATCAAACAAACTGCGGAAAACTTTTTATCGGGTTCTGCAGAGATCAAGCGTGTTTATAAACAATATATGAAACGCTGGTGTCATAATAAAAACCTGCGTATCAAGAATCATCAGCAGTTTATTAAAGAAACTGATGACTTTTTTGAATTGATTCAGGTACGTATTATTAATGAAACAGAAAAGTTTTACCCTGCTGTTCGCAAAGTTTATGGCGAACAAATGGCTGCATAAGAGTCTGCCTCTTTTTTAAAGAGTGTTCTCACGGAGGGCTGTGGGAACACAAAGGCTTTTTTCTTCTAATTCTCTTCTTTTGCGCTTCTCTGGCGGATTTGTAAAAATCTAAGCTAATCCCGGCTCTGTCTCAATTTGTATCACCAAACCAGTCATAACTGCAATCGAGATGTTTGCGTATTGTAATCAGACCCTCCAGACCATCTTCAACAATGACCTGGATTGGTGCCCGATTCTGGAATTTTTTGCTGTTGCGAGTCATCCAGAATAAGGACATTCTCGGATTGGTTGGATAACTGGTCGCTAATGCATCGATAATTCCTAAAACATGGCGTAAACGTTCTGTGACTTCCTCTGTTTCAGGAAATGCCTGTGAATTGCGATACAGGGACAGATGACGTACTTTGATCTTGTCAGGCAGGGCCATGACCGATAAAATTTGTTCCCCGTCAAGTTTCCAGTCATCCAGCACGTGCATGACTGCCTGGGTTAATTCTATGTTATGATCGTTCTGGGTTGCATTTTGCATATATGTTTAACTATTTGTTTAAAATAATTCCTAGTAATTTGCTGGGTTATTATTGTATCATTAGTCAGCTAATATTTCTAGCGCCCTTATTTTAAACTGTAAAAGAGAGAAATACATGTCCGATAAAGTTGGTTTCCTTTTAGATGGTCAGGAAGTCTTAACTTATGATCGTTCACAGGTTTTACCTGATAAGCAACGTGAATATCTTGATATCATTGATGCCCGGATGAATGAAGGTTTTGTTTTGAGTGATCAGCAAGTAGATAAGCCCAATTTACAGCAAAAAACACAATTTGTTGCTTTAAATCTGGTTCAATCCCTGTTAAAGGAGGATGATAAAACGGCTATTATCATGTTTACCTATCTGGTTAATCGTATGCCTGAGCTAAAGCAGGCCAAAGCAAAGAGCAAAACATCTGAATCAGGACTGCAGCAGGTTGGTGTAGAATTTGTTTTTGATGAAGTAAAAACAGATGGTCAGAAAATAGAGTTTCTCCCCAATCACAAAGTACATTAAACCCTTGCTTTAAATAGTTCCTGTCAATTATCTGGATAGAAATATTTTATGTCCCTTATTTTTTCATCTCATCCTGGTGCCAGAGAAAGGCATCTGCAACGTCAATACAAAAACCCGCTGTTTGCTGTTGAGCAGCGAGAGTTCGATGAACAGCGGCTGGCAGGGGCTCGTTATATGGATGAAAAGGAACAGGATGAATTTCTGCAGACATTTCACACACTGCTGAGTAAAGTGGCCGAACTCAAACCTAATGAAGGCAGTGAAATAATGCTGGAGTTGAAGTCACAACTGGATCAAAGTTATGAGCAATGTAGTGGCCTGATGGGGGAACATCGCAATGAACAAGCAGCCATTGTTAAATTGGTGGCTGTGATAATGGCATCTATCCGACATGGTGCAGAAGGTGATGCAGAAGCAGAACAAAATTTACAGGAAGAAGAATTAGCCAGAAATACCCATTTTCAATTACTGCAATTTCCACTGATTGCTGACTTGCTCAGACCCCGTTCACCTATTGCTCAGGATCAGCTTGTGCCAACCTTACTGGCTGAGTCAGAAAACGCAATCAGGGCAGCATTTCAATTATTTGACAAAGATCATCAAACACTCATTTGCCGGCAGGCCAGACAGTTATTAGAAGCAACAGAAGCGGCATCAAAGGAAGCGAAATTGTCACCAGCATGGAAAAAGCTGGCACTGATGACGGAATTATTAGAACCTTAGAAAATTCATTATTCTGCTGATTGGGGGCTTATTTCAGTTTAAGATAATATTCAAGCATACCGGCATGAGACTCTTTTAGTTGTTTTCTCAAGGT
>DAOVUK010000462.1 GCA_030632625.1 Gammaproteobacteria bacterium | reverse complement strand
GCAATAAACTGGTTATCAGCGGCTCGTTTTTTTCTCTTCGGTTCACGGGATGTCTGGTTTGTTGTCGGCTTACCGGTATTTCTTTATGATGTGCTGGGCTGGGCATCAACCGAGGTAGGCGCATTCCTGGCAATTTGGATTATCGGTTATGGTTTTGTACAGGCAAGTGCCCCCAGACTATTACGTCATAGTCATCATGGTAATGGACCTGGCGGCAGTACGGCCCGTATATGGGCCTTTATTCTGGCATTTTTTCCGGCCGGAATTGCTTTGGGGCTGGGGCAGGGATGGCCCGCAGATTTTGTCTTAATTATCGGATTAATTCTGTTTGGAATTGTCTTTGCAATTAATTCTGCAGTCCATTCTTATCTTATCCTGGCTTATTCCGATCATGACAGGGTCGCAATGAATGTCGGTTTCTATTATATGGCAAACGCAGGCGGTCGTCTGACCGGTACCGTGCTGTCAGGCTGGGTATATCAAACACATGGACTGGAAGCCTGTCTCTGGTGGTCTGCGGCCTTTGTACTATTGGCCGCTCTATTATCTCTGGGACTGCCTGAAGTAAATAAGCAGGTATCCGACCGGGACAAGCTCTGAATTTCTCAGAGTTTTGATTTATCAGTCAGTTTTGATTTTATCAAGTCGATATGCACCAGCAGGTTATAGAGTTGATCAGCATTTGATAAGGGAGTATCAAGTTTGCTCACTTCCTCAGCAATACGTTCAAGTTCCTGATTTAAATGTTTATACTCTGTTTCAGATAAAGAGTCGACATGAGTCTGATCATCGACATGCTGCAATTGTTCATACCATTTGTAGACTTTAGAACGAATACGCCAGCGATAAACCGGCGGCAATATTTTCATAAGAGGCAGGATTAATAATAAAAAGGGCAAGGTTAACACAATCATTCGATCAATAAATGTCGCAATCCAAAAGGGTAAATACTTCATAAGAAACGGTGGTCCTACTTCCAGGAACCGTTTGGCTACATCACTGACCGGATAAGCGGTTAGTTTATCTGAGGGAAAGAAGCCCGGAGTTGAAAACAGATCGTTATCGCCATGACTTTTTTCCATAGTCTGCAGGAGAAGAATCGACAATGATTTGTGTAAATCATCCCGGACAACCAGATTGGCTGTAGGTGCTAATAAAGTAATAGGATGTTCAGGCAGATTTTTTTTAAAATCAATGATGCCTTCATACAAAGTCACTTTTGATAAAAAAGGCAGCACCTGATTATAGGCATCTGCCCGTTCAAAATTAAACAGGGTAAATTGTTGATTTCTTAAAAGTTCCTGAATAACCGGTGAGTTAATAGAGGAAACAAAAAAAGCAGCATCTAATTCACCTGCTTTTAATTTTTCCAGGCTCTCTCTGGCAGGCAGATAAAAGAATTGCGTATTGATACTATTCACATGATTAATAGCAAATAATTGACTGGCCAGCATATGAGTACCGCTGCCCTTGACATCAATTGATATCTTCAGACCTGAAAAATCATTCAGCCTGTGAAGATTCAGACCTTTTTTATAAAAGATAGTAATGGGCTCATAGTACAAACTGCCCAGAGACACTAATTTCTCATCTGCATAGGCCGTCCCTCCCTGAACCAGTGCCACATCAACCTGCTTATCCAGAAGCCGCTCAATATTATCTCTTGAACCATTCGATTCCAGAACGCTTAAGTTGATGCCGTCAAGGGCTAAATCTTCCTGGTATCTTTTTGCATAAGCGTAATACGAGCCATGAATATTTCCGGAAGAAATACTAATATTTCTTGGTGGTGCGGGAGAGACAAACTGATATGCTCCCCAGAAGCCTGCATAAACAATAGCAATCACGGGAAGCACGATAAAGAATAATTCTAAATAAGAAGGTTTTCTTTTAATTTTCATATGAACAATAAGTACCCGATCTGTTATTAAACTTCTCTGTTGTTAAAATAGCCATCTGCCTTTTTTATTATCATACGATAATCTGTTTTATTTTCAAAATAACTTTGACTCCATGGAATTAGTTGAATGAAGAGAGCAGGATTTTTACCCAGCAGCGGCAAAGACATCTTAATATAATCCCCGTCTTTATTGACAATTATTTTATAAGCACTATCAGTCAATGGCAGTTCATGCATGCTTAATGATGACCATTGAATTTTATGACCTTTTTGCTGAGTTATCCTGAGATATTCTATAAGCTGAGTTAATTCACGGCTGATTCCAATTGCCCAGGCTTCCTTAAGAAAACGATTTTTTATATTTGAGAATTTAAAGATAAGGCCGTTTCCTGTTATAAAATCAGCCTTTAAGTCTGAATGTATTGTCCATGAACCGCTAGTTTCACTATAGCTGTCATTATAATTTTCAACTGAACTTTTTTCAACTGAACTTTTTTCAACTGAACTTTCTCCGACTTCAGGTTCAAGTGAGGTCTTAGCTGAGGACTCATCTGTAATATGAGACGTTTCCTGAAAATATTCTCTGCAATCATACTGAAGACAAAATTGTTCGACTATATTGTGTTCGATTTGTTTATCAGAACCTGAATTAGGGCCGGAAATAATCACCGGCTGCTCACCAATTAAAATAATGATTTTATTTTGTCTGCTGATCAAAAATTCCAGAGGCACACCTGAATCCATTGAGAATAAATACTGATCCAGAGTTTTTAAATAGGTCTGGGTAGCAATTTGCCAGCCGCGGATTTTTGCCTTTTTTTTAGCTCTTTTACTCGACAGCTTGGTTAAATGCGTCTGGGATCGGTGTAATTCCTGCTCATAGGTATTAAACATTTCGATGATGGCAATACGAGAGAAATCGTATTGTAATTGTTGATCAGCAACTTCCAGATGCAGAGCTAATTGTATTAATTTTGAGCGACTTAAATTAATTTCTGACGCATCAGCAGCGGGTGTCGCAAAGATACAAAATAATAAAAGAGTCAATAGAATATAGAATTTATTCTGCAATTATCATAGACCTGTTTTTTTCTTGCAAATG
>DAOVUK010000102.1 GCA_030632625.1 Gammaproteobacteria bacterium | reverse complement strand
CTACACCAGTTTTAATGCCCGGCTTGCCTGGCGTCCACGGAAAAATGTGGAATTATCACTGGTTGGACAAAATTTATTTGACAATCATCATGCGGAATTTATTGGCGAGAGCATCCTGATTCAGACCGAGGTGGAGCGCTCGATCTATGGCCAGATACGCTGGGATTTCTAATGCTGTCGATTACTGGCGATACGATTAAATAAATATGAAACAGATAAAGAACCAATACAAATTTATCTGCAGATACCTGTGCTTATGGTTTATCTTGCTGCTGAGCCTGCAGCCATTACAACTGATGGCTGATTCCGTCTCTGCGGAATACAAACTTAAGGCCGCACTAATCTATAAGCTTACCCGTTTTATTGAATGGCCGGAAGCCTATAGCAATCTTTATCCACAAGATAAAGCAACACAAAACCGTTTTGGGCTCTGCATTCTCGGCAGGGACGATTTCGGCAGTGCCCTGGATGTCTTAAATGGTCGTAAGGTTGGCACAGCGGTTATTTCAGTGCAGCGTTTCAAGCAGTCAGAAAGTATCAGCCGATCCTGCCAGCTGGTTTTCATTAGTGACTCAAAGCAGGCCTTTCTTAAAGCAATCCTTTTTTCCATCCGCCAGTATCCTATCTTAACGATTGGCGATAGTCCGGGTTTTGCAAAAAAAGGCGGTATGATCCAGCTTATCCGTGGCGATAAACGTATCGGATTTAATATCAACCTGCAGCGTGCTAAAGCCTCCGGCCTGAAAATTTCAGCTCCCCTGCTGGAACTTTCCACCATTGTGAGCTCTGATCCTGAGGGCGGTACACAATGAATACCTTCAATCTGAGTATTGCCCAGAAGCTTAAACGTATGATTTTGATGACCAGCGGTCTGGTGCTGCTGGTTTCCTCTGCGGCATACCTGGCCATTGAGTTCATTACTTATCGGCAAATTTTGTTCGAACGCGCCGAAGTTTTAGCGGACTTTGTGGCAACCAATTCTGTGGCGGCCCTGAGCTTTGATGATGAAAAAACAGCCCGGCAGCTGCTGGCTTCCCTGCAGTCAGACCCTTCGGTTCAAAGTGCCCGTCTGTTCCAGAAAAATGGTGTAAAGTTTGCCGAATACTCGCGTAATAATCAGCATAACGTCAAGGGAGAAATAACTACCAGGACTGAAGTTTTAAGCTGGCTGTCTCAGGTCAGCCAGTCACAAATTATTCAGCAGCGTTTTGAAAATAATCAAATCCATACCTTCAAACCAATTACCTTTAAGGGTAACTATCTCGGTTATATCTATATCGAATCCAGTCTTGATCTATTATTTCAGCGTATTGCAAACTACCTGGTCATCATGTTGATACTCTGGTTGTTCATTTTAGGCGGGGTCTACCTGCTTGCTAACCGTCTATATCGTAGAATCTCCAGCCCTATTAAAGGACTGGTTGATGCTATGGAACAAGTCTCAAACCAGCAGCAATTCAGCTTAAGACTGGAAGCCGGTGAGCGCGATGAAATTGGCACCATCATCACCAAATTCAATGAGATGCTGGAACAAATTGAGGAACGGGACAATACGCTAAGCTCTTATCGTGAAGAACTCGAACTTAAGGTAGAGGAGCGTACTAAGGAGTTAGTGCAGGCAAAAGAGAACGCTGAGGCTGCCAGTCGAGCCAAAAGTGAATTTCTGGCAGCCATGAGTCATGAGATACGCACCCCCATGAACGGGGTAATGGGCATGACCGAACTGTTAATGGACAGCGGTCTGGATGTGCGCGCCCATCGTCTGGCCGACACCGCCCACCGTTCGGCAGAAAACCTGCTGGATGTCATCAATGACATTCTGGACTTCTCTAAAATTGAAGCAGGCAAACTGCAGCTGAACAATGAGGCCTTTAGCCTGCGTTCTTTATTAGAAGACACCCTGGAATTAATGGCACCTCAGGCACGTCATAAAGGTCTGGTATTAGTGCCTGACCTGCCCCCCGAACTACCTGACTGGGTTAATGGTGATGCCCTCAGACTACGTCAGGTGCTGGTCAATCTGCTGGGTAATGCCGTCAAGTTCACCAAACGCGGTGAAGTAAAACTACAGGTCAGAACAGAGGCTCAGGATCAAGACCGGCAGATGCTCTCATTTCAAGTCTCTGATACCGGTCCCGGTATCTCTGCTGCCCATCAGGAAAAAATCTTTGATGCCTTCAGTCAGGCCGATGCCACCACAACCCGGCGTCATGGCGGCACCGGTCTGGGTCTGGCAATTGCCCGGCAATTAGTCAATTTAATGGGCGGCAGGCTTGCTCTGGCAAGCACTCCTGGAGAAGGCGCCTGTTTCAGCTTCAGCATCCCGCTGAGCAACACGCAGGCAAATGAATCTCAGCCGGCTCACATGGCGATGCTGCAGGGTGTCCGGATATTAATTGTCGATGACCATATCATCAATCGGGAAATATTACACAGGCAGGTTATTGCCTGGGGCATGCACAGCAGCAGTGCGGTCTCCGGTATTGATGCAATGGAAAAACTGCATCATGCCGCCGGGGAAAACAAGCCCTGTCAGATCATAATTCTGGACTGGCATATGCCCGGTATGGATGGCGTAGAGCTCAGCCGTACTATCAGAAAAAGTAATAATATTCCGCCAATGAAACAGGTGATGCTCAGCTCTGCTAATCTTGATACAGAATCAGCAATGGCTCAGGAAATGGCTATTGATTGTTATCTGCAGAAACCTGTACGCCAGCAGCAGCTGCTGGATTGCTTACTGGAAGTAATGGGCGGACAGACAAACACGGCAATCACAACAGCACAAGCATTAAGATTTCAGGGACGGATTTTACTGGCCGAAGATAATGTGGTCAATCAGGAGGTCGCCATTGGCATGCTGATGGCTCTGGGTTGTGAAGTGGACGTGGCTGAAAATGGTCTGGAAGCTCTGCAGGCCTTTAAAGACAACACCTATGACTTGATTCTGATGGACTGCCATATGCCGGAAATGGATGGTTTTGCTGCCACCGAAGCAATCCGTAAACGGGAGCAGCAGCTGGCATGCAAAGCAACACCGGTCGTTGCCCTCACTGCCGATGTGCAAAAAGGCATAGAGGAGAAATGCCAGGCGATCGGCATGAATGCCTATATCAGCAAGCCGTTTAACAAAACACAATTAATAGATACACTGAGTCATTGGCTGGTCAGCACTCATTGTGCACCGACAGGTCAGGCAAATATCCAACAGCCAATGATTCGACAGCAGGAAACTGAAGCAAATACAGGCACCATTCTCGATCCCTCAGCACTGCAGCAGCTGCAGGATCTCAGCAATGAGACCGGCCGGGATGTTCTGAGCCGTTCTGTCGAATATTTTAGATTACAGGCACCAAAGAATATTGTTAAGCTGCAGCAGGCTCTGCAGTTAGAAGATGCTGATTCACTGCGACTCATTGCTCATGGGATGAAATCATCCAGTGCCAACCTGGGCGCAAAGATACTTTCAGCATCTTGTGCTGAGCTGGAGGCGGCAGCCAGGGATAACAGCCTGTCAAAAGTTTCTGTTTTAATCAATGAAGTTGAGCAGGCATTGCATCAGTTTCTGCATGCCCTGAAAAATTATACCGACACTCATACCACTCCAGCTGCAGTTATGCCGATTGATAGAAGCGAGAGCGGATCGGGGCTAAGTGATACAGATGGCAGTCAGGAAGGTAGTCAACAGATCCTGCTGGTGGATGATGATCATGATTTCCGTCTGTTTACGATGGAAATCCTGAATGCCGCTGGATATGCTGTTATCGTGGCAGACAGCGGCCCTCATGCACTTGAGCAGGTCAGTCAAAACACCCCCGATCTGGTGCTGCTGGATGCTGTTATGAAAGATATGGATGGTTTTGAGACCTGTCGTCGCTTATTAGAGACGGGGGCCCTCAGGCATATTCCCATTTTAATGGTCACCGGGCTGGAGGATATGGATTCAGTCCGGCAGGCTTTTGAGTCCGGTGCCACCGGGTTTATCACCAAACCGCTCAACTATCCTATCCTGCTGCATCGGATCCGTTTTGAATTACGTGCCAGCCGGAATATCAAAGTATTACATGAAAATCAGCAGCAGTTAGCCAGCGCTCAGCGACTTGCCCATATTGGTTACTGGCGCTGGGATGCCGATCAGGACCGGTTCAAACTTTCTGATAATTTTGCCCGGATGCTGGGCATCACTGCTGATAACAGCTGTACATCACTCAATGATTACCTGCTGCTTGTCCACCCCGAGGATCGGGATCATCTGAAGAGTATTATTACCGCTCTGGCGCATGATGCGCCTCTGACACCCAGCAATTACCGCTTAGTGATCAGCAGCAAACCCACTTTAATCGTCCACCAGGAGCTGGATGTATCACCCGATTCACCGCACATTATTTTGGGTACCGTGCAGGATATTACTCAGCAAAATGCCACCGAACGTCACATCCGTCAACTGGCCTATACCGATACACTGACCGGCCTGGCAAGCCGCTCCTATTTTTACAAACACATTGAAGACATCATTAAGGCAGCCCAGCGAAGCGAGGAACGCTTTGCCATACTGTTCCTGGATCTGGATGGATTTAAAGATATTAATGATAGTATGGGGCATGATATCGGTGATGAATTACTGAAAATCATTGCTCATCGACTGGAAAAAATATTACGCCATTCTGATTTTGTTGCCCGCCTCAGTGGTGATGAGTTCTGCATTCTGGTCGACAATGTCAATCAACAATACGGTGCTGCGGATGCAGCCGAGCGCTGTCTGCAGGAAATCAACCAGCCAGTGCTATTGGGCACTAAGAGCATACGTCCCCGCTGCAGCATTGGTATTGCTCACTATCCTGGCGATGGTGATGATCTGCAGACTTTGCTCAAGGCGGCAGACAGTGCCATGTATGCCGCCAAAGAAAGCGGCAAACACCGCTACGCCTTTTACCAGCCGGAACTCACCCGCCAGGCAGAACAGCGTTTGCGTATTGAAGAAGAGCTGCGCCTGGCCATTGAGCAGCAGCAGATGGAACTTCACTATCAACCCAAAGTGGCACTGTCCAGCGGGCGGCTGGTCGGCGTTGAAGCGTTGGTCCGCTGGCGTCATCCGCAGCTGGGACTGGTGCCGCCGACTGACTTTATCAGCATTGCTGAACGTATTGGTCTGATAAAACCACTGGGCAATTGGGTGCTGCAGACAGCCTGTCATCAGGCCATGCAATGGCAAAAGCAGGGACTGCCTGAGTTTCATATGGCAGTGAATATCTCACCTTTACACTTTGGCGATCCGGAACTGCTTGACAGTGTTTCACAGGTATTGCAGGAGACGGGTTTGGCAGCTGAACTGCTTGAACTGGAAATTACTGAAAGTGTGATGCAGACCACCGGCAGCAATTTCAAGATGTTTGAACAGCTGCGAAGCATGGGGATCAGGATTGCCATCGATGATTTTGGTACCGGCTACTCATCCCTTGCCTCGTTAAAGTATCTGCCCATTGACTGTTTGAAAATTGACCGCCTGTTTATTACCGATATGCTGGGCAAAGAAGGCTCGTCCGTATTAGTCGACAGCATCGTCAATATGGCTCATGCTCTGGACTACGTGGTGGTGGCAGAAGGGGTCGAACTTGAGGAAGAGGCGGCGATTCTTGAAGGTATCGGCTGCGACATGATCCAGGGCTATCTGTTCAGCAAACCAGTACCGCCTGAAGAGATACCGGCTCTGGCACAGACACAATTTCTGAGTGATAAAAATTAAAGTTGATAAAGAAGGTAATTATACAGGACGTTTAAAACGCTGAGTTGATAACACAGCATTATTATAAAATAAATTTCATACTGATCCTGATTTGATATTGACTGGCAAAGCGCTGTTCTATTTTATGTTTCAGGGTTTGCAATTCTTCTTCATTCAGTGCTTTTTTTAACACAATCGTCATATTAATGATTTTCATATTATTTTGATATTCAATGACGGCATTTTCTATCAAAATTTTCTTTTTGTTAATAAGCACTTCTTCACTTTGTACACTTTTTATCAGCTGATAACGCTGCAGACTGTCAATATATGAACGATATAATGGATATGATAACAACATTAAAATAATAATAATTATGCCAAGACTTTTTTTACTTTTCACTGTATTAGAAAAACCTAAAAACTGAAACGTCAGTACCGTTGACAGTGTGATGCCGATCAGATTGGTGACAAAGAGTAAAAACGCACCTTCAAAAACATACAGCTCTCCCCGGCCAATCCCGATACCTGCCACAGCCAGCGGAGGCACTAATGCCACCGCAATCGCCACACCTGCTATGCTGTTTAAAAGTTCTTTATGCGCTTTAGTATAAGCAGCAGCAATACCTGAAATTACCGCAACACCGAGATCAATCAGATTGGGATGAATGCGTGACTTAATTTCATTGCTTAAATCAACTTGCGGCAGGAGTAATGTCAATAGAGTTGAGGCTAACATCACCAGACTGACACCTAAGGCAATCTTTATTACCGAGCTTATTAATAAATTTTCATCACCTCTGAGCAGTCCCATTGAAAATGAAATAATGGGTGACATAAGTGGTGCTAACAGCATCGCACCAATGACTATCGCTGCACTATTAGCAAACAGGCCCAAACTTGCCAGTAAGGTACTCAGCAGCGTTAATACGATATAAAGAGAATTGATATTGGCATCTATGCGTAATTGCAGAAACAAATCTTTAAAGCGCTCTTCAGATGCGACTGAAAAAAAGGGTAAGTGTGCTTTAAAATATTTTCCCCGCTCTTTTTCATCAGGTAAATTATCAGTCCGAATCACTTCTTTTTCTGTGACAGAAACTGGATTGAGCTCCCAGAATTGTTCCGGGGCATTTATTTTCACTGCCTGTTTTATAATCTTAAAATGTAAAGGAAAAGTCGCGTGATTCTGTTCATCAAGGATGACTTCGGGCATTTTACTCGATTCTTTATTTAATAAGGCCTCCACATCAATGCTTATTTGTTTGCTTTTGATATTTGAAACCGCATGCGGCAGGGTATTTTCTTTTTTAAAATGAAATATCAGGGAAACAAGAAAGAGAATATATTCAACCACTGAAAACGGTGACAGAATCATTAATGACAGACTGTCAGAACGCATGGAACTTTCGTGGTGTAAAACTCTTGAGAGATGACTGCCGCGGTTCTGATTAACAATAAAAAAACCACTGGCTACTGTTTTTATCTGTCTGTTTTTTTCTGTTTCTATGGTTAATTTATCTAAGGACAAAGTGAAAAACTGTTTGACACCAAGAAAAATATTTTGCAAAAAAGCAGCCACGGATGCATCTGAGTGCCAGGCTTTTAATAGAGGAATTTTACCTATCACTGCTTTAAAGTGAACAATTTTACCATTGCATTCAAGTAAGTTAATGGCTTTCATTTCATCTCTTAAAGCAACTTCAACATTATCCTCAAGTTTGTTTGACAGCTGGTAGGAGCGGCGTAATAAATTTTGTTCCGGCAGAGGCAGAAATGCCAGAGTACATTGCTGCCCATTAGCACTATGTGTATAGGCAAACTCCAGCAGTTGACTGATTAATTGCATCTCACCGCAAAGCAGCAAATGCTGAGCAATTGAAAGATACTCAAGTGGATCACTGAGAAATTTACTTTTCTCTACAGCGATAATTTCAGTCCCGTAATCATTATTTTTAAGCGTTTCAATTAAGTGTTGCGAAAGCTCATCATAGATAAATAATGCTTTATCCAAATATTTCATAATAGTGTGTATTTAATTATTTACTTTAAACAGTCACTATCGCAGAAAATACCCGCGAGGTATACATCATGTACGGTAACTATGGTGATAACAGATAGGGGGTGATAACAGATAAGGGAAGATAATAGATCAGGGATTTGCTGATAGAATGATTGTTTTCTCCCTCACGAGGACCGGGAGGGAGAAAAAATAGAACTGAACACTAAATTCCCCCGATTAATTCAGCGTGAACGCCTTTATTTTTGACATAATCTAAAACCTGCATTGAATTCACATCCTCAGGTGAAAAATCAATCAGCATAAGGTGTTGTCGGGTTGGATTAATATGAACTTTCTCTATCCCGTGATCCTCGCTAAGTGAGCTTTCTAAATCAGCAATATCCGGCTGGCTGAGTGATTCATCTATGTGAACAACAACTTCAATACTTCTTCTGGACATAACATTCCCCTTACTGTCAGTGTTAAGGACATATGTGTAATCTCATGATTACTATTTTGGTACACATAGTTGAGTATAGTACTCAAGAATACACTGTCAAATAAAAAACAAAAAATAACAGGATATATTCGCCAGAAACACTCACCACTCACTCCCTTTAAGAGAAATAATTGGTTCTTCACATTTTTGCATACTGTTGTCGGTTTACTACCTGATCGGAAATTTTGATAAAGAAAAAAGAATGAGGGGCGCTCGAAAGTGGTGCTTACATTCAGAAGTTGAGGAGGTGTAGTTCACCTTGCCGGGGACGCGCGCAAGTACGTCCTTGTAGCGCTCATCCTCGCCATCCCTGGCTCGAAATGCCCCTTGCAAGGCAAACTACACCTCCTCACCTTCTTAACGGCATCACGTTTCTCACTAGTGCGGAAAATCAAAAGCAAGGTCAAGAGCAAATCAAAAGCTGAGAATAAAGCCAGAGCCTGAGTTTGAATGCTTTTTCTTGTCTTTTGATTTATT